>NZ_JBZUUL010000012.1:0-117504 GCF_058819085.1 Faecalicatena sp. | reverse complement strand
GATGTACCGACTGTTCCGAGCAATCCCCAGTTCAGTATAGAGTAAAAGAAGGACATCAGGATGGTTAACAGAAAAGTTCTGTTGAAATAAACGATCAGCAGAACGATTGGCAGCGATGCTGCAACGATCAGTATACCGAATACAATGCTCATTATGATCTTATAGGTCATCCCGTAAACAAGGCCCACATGGAAGAGCTTAGCAAATAAGGCAACGGCCAGTGTACTGATGACGCAGAAAAAGGTGCTGAAAAGAAAAAGCATGATGATCTTTGTCATAATGAGTCTGGTGTTTGAGACCGGGATCGTACGGATATTTTTAAACGTATCGCAGTCCCGTTCCGTGAAAAACAAAACGGCTGCTATAATGCCGATCAAACAGGGCATGAGGAATACCAGGCCATATCCCAGCATCATGGTGTAGGCATAATCAAATCTTGTCTGCAGATAATGTATACTTTCATCTGTCCCCATGCCGCTCTTCGCCATATAGACTAAGATAAGCGGGAAGAAGAGTGCAAGGGATAAAAGTGCATAGATCATCCTTCTGCGCTTTAACTTCCAGAATTCACATTTGATCATTTTAAGCAATTCCCTCACCTCCGGTTACTTTCTTGAAATAATCCTCTAATGTTTCCTCGCAAAGGTGCACTTCACTGACATCTATCCCATTACTGTCAAATGCGTGAACGATGGCTGCTGTATTCAGGGAAAAATCGTACAGCATCATATTATGATCATCCCCGATACGAAATACGGATGTGTGAAATACTCTCTCCAGTATACGTCCCGCCTGAGCCGTATTCGAAACAATAAAGTGAATGTACTTTCCGTTTTTCTTTTCCAGCTCCTCCAGACTTTTTTCTTCCAGGAGAACACCGTGGTCAATAATCCCGATATCATCAGCCAATAGTGCGATCTCCGAAAGAATATGGCTGGAGATCAGGATAGTCTTTCCGCGCTCAGTGCATAGGTTGCGGATGAATCTCCGTACCTCCGCGATTCCGATCGGATCGAGCCCGTTGATCGGCTCATCCAGGATCAGAAGCTCGGGATCGTGCATGATCGCCAGGGCAATTGCCAGACGCTGCTTCATGCCAAGGGAGTACTGGGAAAATAGTTTTTTATCCCGATAGGGCAGACCCACCAGCTCCAAAGCCTTCCTGACAGCATTCTTCTCCGGCACACCGCGCATTTCTGCAAAAATGCGGAGGTTTTCTGTTCCCGTCAGATTAGGATAAAAACCAGGGGATTCGATCAGGCTGCCGATACGCGGCAGGATCTTTTGCTCCTCCGTCAGGATATCCTTTCCGAAAATTCTGACAGAGCCGGACGTGGGTTCTGTCAGGCCTAAAAGCATTTTCATGGTCGTAGTCTTGCCGGCTCCATTTCGTCCCAGCAGGCCGTAAATGCGGCCTTTTTTGACATGGATGTTTAAGTCCGAAACGCTTTTCTGCGAACCATACACTTTAGTAAGATTATGCGTTCTTATCATATAATTGTTCATAATGCAATTCCTCCTATTGTCTGCAGTATTGTGTGATCTAACAATATAAACTTTACCACTCCAACCTAACCTTAACCTAACTTCAACCTAAAACAAACCTAAAAATTTTCAGGCAGAAAAAACTCCCCGCTTAAAAACGGGGAGTCTGTCTAAGAGCAAGCGGGAACTGTACAGTAAAGATCGTTTTTTCACCGGGGATACTGTCTGCCTCGATGGTTCCATTCATTTTTTCAACCATCTGCTGCGTGATGGCAAGGCCTAATCCGCTGCCTTTTTCGGATCGTCCTTTATCACATTTATACAGCCGGTCAAAAATATGAGGGATATCCTCTCTGCTGATGCCTATGCCGTTGTCAGCTACGCATAACCGGATGGTATTGTTTTGCATACTCATGGTGATTTTTATATATGTAGCACGGCTGTGTGTGATCACATTTTGAATCAGATTGTTTACGATCCGGGTGTAACCGTTTTGGTCAATTTTAATTTTACAGGGACACTCCGGGAATTCAATGTCATATTCGATGTCATTCTCCTCAAAGACAGGAATCCAGTCTTTGAGGATATTCCGGGTAAACTCTGTTGCTTCCACCGGAACCATAGTAATGGCGAGCTCGTCAGAGTTTAGTTTAAACCAGTCAAACAGGACATCAATGTAATCTTTCAGATCAAGAGCTTTTTTACGTGCTGTTTCAAAATAGGAAGCTCTTTCGTCACCCGTTACGATTCCTCTGTGTATAGCGTCCAGATAACCGATCAATGTCGTAAGAGGAGTGCGTACATCATGGGAAAGGCTTGTCATGAGCTGTCTGTTGGCTTCGTCCACCCGTTTCATCACAATGATACGGTTCTCGTAGCCGGATACGATCTTGTTGATACGGTATACCAGCGGTGCGGTCAGATCACTTTGGCGTGCGAGTAGTTTCATGTTTCCGTTTCCGTTAGAGATTTCTTCCATTGCATCCGCCATATCGGCAAGCTGCTTTTTGGTGTGGATCAGCTTCGTGATAAGCAGCAGTGAGAGCAATAAGAAAAAGAGGGCAGTTAAGGTGAGTAGGAGAAACAAGTTAGAATGCATATCACACCTCCTTATTGAAACGGTATCCCATTCCCTTGACCGTCTGGATGATCGGTAACCCGCCTGATTCCGATTCGATCTTCTTGCGGAGCTTGCTGATCATGACCATGATGTTGGCATCATCAAAGCAGTATTCTTCCTTCCAGACGGCTTCGTATATCTGCTTTTTTGTCAGGATTTTCCCCTGGTGGCGGGCGAGATATAGGAGCAGCTCAAATTCTTTATTTGGTAATTCGAAGGTCCCTTTTTCTGTTGTCACACTATGCTCATCCAAGTTGATCTTTAAGCCTTTGTAAACTAATTCTCCTGATGAATTATTTATAGAATCCAGATATCCGCAGCGCCGGATAAGTGAAATGACACGGGCGGAAAATTCATTGATATCAAAAGGCTTGGTTAGGTAATCGTCTGCACCTGCCCTCAATCCCCGGACTTTACTGTTGCTGTCGCTTTTGGCCGTAAGCATGAGTATCGGTATATTGCTTATTTGACGGATCCGGTCCAGCGTCTCAAACCCATCGATCCCAGGCATCATAACATCTAAAACGACAAGCTGGTATTCTGTCTGTGTAAGTGCGTTAAGCCCGTCTTTTCCTGAATGACAGCAGTC
This sequence comes from Faecalicatena sp., assembly GCF_058819085.1. NCBI lineage: Bacteria > Bacillati > Bacillota > Clostridia > Lachnospirales > Lachnospiraceae > Faecalicatena > Faecalicatena sp. Next base: position 114,310 of record NZ_JBZUUL010000012.1, on the reverse strand, counting down.
TGCCTTAATATTTTCTATCAAAACACTTTTCTGTAATAATGCACATAATTCTTTGTCATCATCTATAATTAAGATTTTATTCATGACTCCACTGCCTCCTTTTGCTTGTGATTATGTGCTTATTATATATAAATTGTGTTCTAATAACAACCGGGAAAAAACTCTTGACAATAGAATTTTATCGTGTTAAAGTTTCTATAAACCGATGAGGAAGAGCAAGTACTTTCTGTACTTACCGCACAGAGAGCTGCAGATGGTGGGATTGCGGCAGGAAAAGGCAGTTAGGAATGGGCTTCTGAGGGCGAGCTGAAAAGTGGAGTAGGTAAGCCGGAGAGAGTACTCCGTTAACAAATTCGGCATATGTCTGTATGCATGAGAGGATGCGTTTTTTGCCGCATCAAGCTGGGTGGCACCGCAGGAGTTATATGATTTAGAAATTATTTACTCTTGTCCCTGCAATAATTTATTGTGAGGGATAGGAGTATTTTTTTATACTTTTTTATCCCGGAAGAATTGAAAGGAGATCATGAAAATGAAAGAAAACAAAATTCCCTACAAAATTTATCTGGAAGAGAGCGAGATGCCGAAGGAATGGTACAACGTACGTGCCGATATGAAGAATAAGCCGGCACCGCTTTTGAATCCTGCAACATTAGAGCCGATGACAGCAGAAGAACTCGGCGTTGTATTCTGCGAGGAGCTGGTTAAACAGGAGCTTGACAATGATAACAGATATATTGAGATTCCTGAGAAAATCAGAGATTTTTATAAAATGTACCGTCCTGCACCGCTTGTAAGAGCTTACTGTCTGGAGGAGAAACTTAAGACGCCTGCCAAGATCTACTACAAGTTCGAAGGAAATAACACCAGTGGAAGCCACAAGCTGAATTCCGCCATTGCACAGGCCTTTTACGCAAAGGACCAAGGCTTGAAGGGTGTGACTACAGAGACAGGAGCGGGACAGTGGGGAACAGCCTTATCTATGGCTTGCTCTTATCTGGATCTGGACTGCCAGGTATATATGGTAAAATGCTCCTATGAGCAGAAGCCGTTCAGAAGAGAAGTGATGAGGACATATGGAGCAAGCGTGACACCTTCTCCGTCAGAGATGACCGAGATCGGAAGAAAGATCCTGGCAGAGCATCCGGGAACCTCAGGAAGTCTTGGATGTGCCATCTCAGAGGCGGTTGAGGTTGCAACCCATACAGAGGGTTACAGATATGTTCTGGGAAGCGTGTTAAGCCAGGTAATGCTGCATCAGTCCGTTATCGGTGTGGAGACAAAGATCGCGATGGACAAATATGGAATCAAGCCGGATATCATCATTGGATGTGCAGGCGGCGGTTCCAATTTAGGAGGCCTGATCTCCCCGTTCATGGGCGAGCAGTTAAGAGGCGAGGCAGATTACCAGTTTATCGCGGTAGAGCCTGCATCCTGCCCAAGCCTGACACGAGGCGTATTCGCTTATGATTTCTGCGATACCGGTATGGTATGCCCGCTGGCTAAGATGTACACACTGGGAAGCGGATTTATCCCGTCTGCAAACCATGCAGGAGGCTTAAGATATCACGGAATGAGCTCCATCCTGTCACAGCTGTATCATGACGGATACATGGAGGCACGTTCGGTAGAACAGACCGCAGTATTCGAGGCGGCAGAGCAGTTTGCAAGAGTGGAGGGAATCCTTCCGGCGCCGGAAAGCAGCCATGCGATCAAGGTTGCAATTGACGAGGCTATGAAGTGTAAAGAGACAGGGGAAGAGAAGACCATCCTCTTTGGACTGACAGGAACCGGATATTTTGATATGTATGCATATGAGAAGTTCCATGACGGCCTGATGACAGATTACATCCCGACAGATGAAGATCTAAAGGCCGGCTTCGATGGAATTCCAAGATTCCCGGGGAATATGGAGTAAAAAAGCGGTAAGAATATTTGAGAAAATAAATAAGGAAGTATTGCCTTTAAAAGCGATACTTCCTTTTTTAATTAGAAAATAATTATCAGCAAAAAAAAGAAAACCTTTAATAAAAGAAGGTTTCCTTACTCTTTCAATAATGCGGAAGATGGGACTTGAACCCACACGAGCGCATTGCTCACAAGATCCTTAGTCTTGCTCGTCTGCCAGTTCCGACACTTCCGCATTTCGTAACGTTATTTTGTTGTTCCCTCGTTACAAATGATATAATACTATGTTTTTCCTCAAATGTCAACAGAATTTTGTATATTTTTTATTTAATTTGAAAAATTCATTTTCTCCAACTGTTCAGGTGATATAGTCGCTGTTCATAATTACTTCCTCCGTATTTGTTTATTGCAGAAATATAAAATATATTTTACTATAGTAATTAGGATACTTTTGTCATAGAAGGGGGAAGACAAATGGCAGTAATAGGAATTGACTTGGGGACGACAAACAGTCTGGCGGCTGTGTGGAGGAATGGATTTAGTGAATTGATCCCGAATGCATTTGGTGAGATGCTGACGCCGAGTGTGGTGAGTATTGATGAGCAGGGAACACTTTATATTGGTAAGACGGCAAAAGAGCGTCTGATCTCATACCCGGAGTGTACCGTATCTGCATTCAAGCGGTTTATGGGAACAGATAAGGTTTATCAGTTGGGAGAGATGAGCTATACACCGGAAGAACTCTCAGCATTTGTATTGAAAAAGTTAAAGGAAGATGCCGAGGTTTATCTCAAGGAGAAGGTAACGGAGGCAATCGTCAGTGTACCGGCCTATTTTAATCATGCGCAGCGGGAGGCAACGAAACGTGCCGGAGAGATGGCGGGGCTGATTGTGAAGAGGATCATCAATGAACCATCGGCTGCGGCGCTGGCCTGTCAGAGTTTGTATCCGGAAGAGGAGACAACGGAGCTGGTGTTTGATTTTGGTGGAGGAACACTGGATGTGTCTGTAGTGGAATGCTTTGATAATATCATCAATGTCATTTCTGTCAGTGGGGATAACCATCTGGGAGGCTGTGATTTTGATTTGGCGATGGCTGAATACTTCTGTAAGGAGCATGGGATTGAGTATAAGAGCCTTTCAGAATCAGAACAGGCGGCAATACTAAAAAGTGCGGAGGCATGTAAGATAGCCCTGTCAGAAGCAGACAAAGCACAGATGGCGGTACATTATAACGGTGGAACACAGATGCTGATGTTTGATACGGAGAAAATGATTCAGGCATCTGCAGGAATCTTTCGGAGGATGATAGAACCATTAAAGCAGGCGGTGAATGGAGCGGAGCTTGAGTGGGCGGATATCAGCCGTATCATTCTGGTTGGCGGATCGTGTAAAATGCCGTCAGTGAGGCTGTATCTGCAGCATTTTCTAAAGAAGGAAACCGCCTTTTTAGGCTCCCCTGATACGATCGTTGCGCTGGGGGCCGGAACATATGCGGGGATTAAGGAGAGGAAAGCGGATATTAAAGATATGCTTCTCACGGATGTCTGTCCATTTACACTTGGGGTAGAGATCAAGGACGGAGTTATGTCACCGATTATTGAGCGTAACACTGCACTGCCAGTCAGTAAATCAAAACTGTATGTATCAATTGTAGATAATCAGAAATATGTAGAATTTGATATCTATCAGGGAGAATCACCTCTTGCAATAGACAATATGCTTCTGGGGGAGATTGGAATGCCGATTCCTCCTGCCCCGGCGGGAAAAGAAATGGTAGAGGTACGATTTACTTATGATATCAATGGAATATTGGAAATAGATGCAAGAGTTCTCAGTACGGATGAGATGAGGCATCTTGTAATTGTTGACAAGAAAAATAGAATGAACAATGAGCAGGTGGAAGAGATTTTAAAGGGAATGCAGAAATTAAAGCTGCACCCAAGAGAAAGAGAAGAAAATGTATACCTGATTTCAAGGTGCGAGTCATTATATACGCAGGCCGGACCGGGACTGCGTGAATTCCTTTTAAGTCAAATGCAGTATTTTCAATATCTGCTGGAAACGCAGGATGTGATGAAGATTAAAAAGGGGAGAGAACGCTTTTTGAAGGCGCTTGACGCGGCGGAAAAAAGCCTGGATGTTTTCTCTACACAGGATGAATTCCAGGCATTTTCTTCCAAATGGTATGAGGAAGCAAAGCGGGAAGAAGCAGAGGAAGACTGGGACGAGGAGCTTATGTCCTGGCTGGAGAAAGGACATTTGACAAGTTAAAATGAGTGGATTAGCAGACATTTGGTCACTGCTTGATATTGAACCGACCAGTGACATCAAAAAGATAAAAAGAGCGTATGCAAAACAAGCAGCTAAATATCATCCGGAGGAATTTCCGGAAAAGTTTCAGCAGATCCATCAGGCATATGAGACGGCATTACGGCTGGCAAAATCAGAAGGCTTAGAACCGGAAGAACCAGAAGCACTCCCGGCTATAACGAGTGAAACAAAGGATGATGCTGCCTGGCAGGAAGCTCAGAAAGTCAGTGAACTGGCAGAAAAGTATGCGAAGGAAGAAGAACGAAGAAAAGTGCATACTGCTTTGTATGATGCATTTCTTCCGGATATTGCGCTGGACAGGCTGGATGATTTCCTGAAAATGCGCGGCATACAGCCTCACAGGTCTTGGTGTGGATATATTCAGGAACCAGTTTTCCTGGAAGCGCTTCATCATCCGGACTTTTTAAAAAGGCTGACCTACAGAATCGGGACATTGACGTTTCAAAAAAGGACGAGAGAGCAGATAAAAGAGGTGCTGGAAAAGGAAATACCAGACAAACTGAAAGATTGGAAATTGCTGAATGACGTTCTGAATGGAAAGAAGCTGCTAAGTGAAAAACAGAGAAAAGAAATCCGCAATAGGAGACTTGCTCCGGTCTGGTTCGGTTTTTTAATTGTTTTTTTATGGGTTGTAAGCCTTCATAACTCCGAAGAAGAGGAAGAAATACAGAAGCTCCATGCTGTTGAAAATTTAGAAATATATATAGAAGAAAAATATCAGATTCCATGTTCGGTCATTGAAACGGATGCAACGGTGTTTGACGGATTTCATTTTGTCCCTGATGATGAGGAAGAGATAGATTATTATCATGTAGATACGATAGAGAGTAAAGGGGCGCCGGAATGTTTTCACCTGGCATGGGAGTCTGACAGTACTGATTATGATGATCTGAAAGATACCCTGGAATATGAGACGATAAGCATGTATGCCGAAGAGTATGGTCTTTTACAGAGGCAGGGAATGAGCAATACGAATGTGATCCTGATACAGGATGTTCCTTATGAAGAGTTTGAGCTTTTGTTTATCCAGTTTTTACATGCACTTAGGCAAAGCTGTTATGTACAGTCCGGGAAGACTGTAGAGATAGAAGTGCAGCCAGGTATGATGGATTATAACGGGATCAAATTTGTGGTAGAGAAGGAATACGAGATTAATGAAGATGAGGTTCGGGAAAAGTTAAAAGAATGTGTTGACCGCAGCCTTTTTTATCATCTGGAATCGGAATAGGTAACAGCACGGAGAAAGCAGAGGTGTCGTATGGAAAACATTTATATGCTGTGTGTCGATGATTCATTTTCTATTTACTCAGATGGCTGTATTATCACAGGTATCCTGAAAGGTGGAAGAATGTCTGTCGGTGATCAGGTCTGGATTATTCATGCAGATGGATCGAGGAAGCTTGTAAAAGTGAAAAAAATGGTAGTATTTGAAGATGGGGAAGTTAATAAAACGGTCAAGGCAGAACCAGATACCAGAGTCGGCTTCTGGACAAAGGAGGCTTTAGTGGAGGAGGTGCCCGTGGGAAGTGTGATCAGCAGCAGAGATGCGGTTTAGCATATCACCATACCATGGTGATTTTTATATGATGCATTTTACAAATACTGTGTGAACAGTAACTTTGCGACTTTACAAAGTAAATGATAGCAAGAAATTTCAATTTGTGCTAGAATGTGATTACGAGTGCAAATACGAAAGTTTTTCCTTTTTTATAAGTGAGAGGATGCTTTACATACTTGCAATACAACGGAAGATAATTAGGAGGGCATCATGCCGAGGTCACAAAGGAATGTATCTAGTTACATAAGATGTTTTATTTTGCCTGCCCTGTTTTTATGCCTGCTTTTTTCTATGGGGCAGAGGGCAGAGGCACAGGAAGCAGGGGAGGAACGTGTGCTGACGGTCGCCTTTCCGGATGTTCCCGGATTTACGGAGGTGGACAAGCATGGCAACAGGCATGGCCTGGTCGTAGACTATCTGAACGAGATCGCAAAGTATACCGGATGGAAGTATCAGTATATCGATGTGCCAGACGGGACGACGATGCTGAATCAATTTATGGAGGGTCAGTATGACTTGATGGGCGGAACCTATTATGTGGAGGGGGCCGAGAAGTACTATGCCTATCCGGATTATAATACAGGGCATGGCAGGTCTGTTCTGCTGGCCCGCAAGGATGATGCCAGTATCAAGAATTCTGACTGGAAGAGCATCGATGGCAAAACGATCGGTGTTTATAAAAATGCAAAAGAAAATATACGCCGTCTGAAGGTTGCATTAGAAAGCAACGGTGTAAAGTGTACGATCAAAGAGTATACGCTGGACCAGATGAAGGATCAGAATCTTCACTGTTATTTAGAAAATGGGGATGTGGATCTCCTGCTGGCAAATAGTACTGAGGATGCAGGAAATCTGCGTGTCGTAGAAGAGTTTGATTCGCAGCCACATTATATCGTGACGACGCCGGGAAATCAGGAAGTACTGGATGGTTTGAATACGGCATTGGAGAAGATCACGGAGTCAAACCCCAATTTTGCAGAAGAGCGTTATGATGCGAATTTTCGGGATGGAAGCATTGAGAGTATCTATCTGAACGAAGAGGAAGAAGACTTTATACAGGACAAGGGGACGATATCCGTAGCGGTCGTGAAGGACTGGCATCCACTGTTCTGTAAAGAATCAAAGGAACCTCATAATGGGATCATCCCGGATGTACTGGAAAAGGTCGGGGAGTTTACCGGGCTTAAATTCACATATGTCTATGCGGATGGCTACCATGAAGCATTAGAGCTCGTTCAGCAGGGAAAAGCAGACATGCTGGGGGCTTTTCTTGGAAAGGAAGAAGAAGGAAGCGAGACAGATATGGCTGTGTCCATGCCCTATGCAACTTTTAATGATATTATTGCCCGGAATAAGAAGGTCAGTTATCCGTCTGACGGACTGACAGGTGCGATCTTAGAAGGCAGGCGTATGCCGGAGAGTATAAAGGCGGCACATGTTAAATATTATAAGAATACGAATGAGGCATTAAAGGCAGTCAATCACGGGGATGTGGATTTTTTCTATGGTATTTCGTATCATATTGAGCGGGCTATACAGATGAATCATTATACGAATGTGATCCCGAATACCCTGGTGAACGACTTAAATCATATGAGCTTTGCGGTTAAAAGCCCTGTGTCGACAGAGCTGTTGACGATCGTTAATAAGTCCCTTTGCAGCATGTCGGGCGAGGAAAAAAATATGCTGACCAGCCAGAATATGATCTCATCAGGAACAGGGAGTGTTTCTATCATAGAGTTGATCTATAGCGATCCCGTGAAGTTTGTATCTATCATCGGCGGCGCGGCACTGCTTCTGGTGCTTCTTGCGGCGGCTGCGGCTGTTTCGATGATACGTGCGGCAAGGATACAGACCAGTCTGGAGAAAGCGGAGGCAGCGAACCGGGCCAAGGGCGAATTTTTATCCAGGATGAGCCATGAGATCCGGACTCCGATGAATGCGATCGTAGGACTCAGCGATCTGACGTGTATGATGGAGGGCCTTCCAGAGAAAGTCTATGAGAATCTGGCGAAGATTCGTACCTCCTGTCATTATCTGCTGAGCCTGATCAGTGATATTCTGGATATGAGCAGGATCGAGAGCGGGATGATGACGATCGCAGATGAGCCGTTTTCACTGGGCAGACTCCTGGATGAGCTGGAGAGTATGATGACAGCGGATGCCGGGCGGAGGAAACTTCACTTTTATATGGAAAAAGAGCTTGGGGCGGATGTTCTTCTGGGCGATGAGGTGCGGCTGAAACAGGTGCTCACCAACCTGATCTCCAATGCCTTTAAGTTTACACCGGCGGGCGGTACGGTCCATGTGCGTGTGTCCTCTGCGGGGGAAAAGGAGGGACGTGCCGTATATCATTTCCAGGTGATCGATAACGGTGTCGGAATTTCAAAGGAAAACCAGGCACGGATATTTGGAGCCTTTGAGCAGGTTGGACCGAATTATTCGAGGAGCCAGGGGACCGGACTGGGACTTGCGATCAGCAAGACTATCGTGCAGCTGATGGGCGGCGAACTGAGACTGAAAAGTGAACCGGGACAGGGGAGTGAGTTCTATTTCACGGCGGCCTTCCCGACCGGTGAGCTTCCTATAAAGAAGGAAGAGATAGAGGAAAACTGCCTCGCGGGGATAAAGATCCTTCTTGCGGAGGATAATGACCTGAATGCAGAGATTTCCATAGAACTGCTTAAGATGCAGGGGGCAGAGGTGTGCCGGGCTGTAGACGGAGAAGAGGCTGTTGAATTATTCAGGAGGAGCAGACCGGGCCAGTACCAGGTGATTTTGATGGATATCCAGATGCCTGTTATGGACGGATTGACGGCGTGCCGCAAGATACGTGAATTGGAACGCACAGACAGTGCGGTCATTCCGATCATTGCTATGACGGCGAATTCTTTTAAAGAGGATGAAGATGCTGCATTGGCGGCAGGAATGAATGATTTTCTGACAAAGCCAGTGGATGTGGAACAGCTTTATTATGTACTGAAAAAGGCCTCAGGCAGATAAGGAGCAAAACCGGAGAGCTGCTATAGTGCGGATAAGACACTATAGCAGCTCTCCGGTTTCTTTGAGTATGTTTTTGCGGAATTCGCCGGGGGTGGCTCCTGTCTTTTTCCTGAACAGGTTGGTAAAATTATTCAGATCGTGTATCCCTACTGTATGGGCGATTTTATTTGCAGGCATATTGGTAGATCTTAGAAGCGTCTTCGCGTGTTCGATCCTCAGCTGGATCAGATAATTAATGGGAGAGGAGCCTGTATATTTTTTGAATTCCCGTGAAAGGTGGTATTTACTGATTCCTGAGAATTCGGAAAGGTAATCCAGTGACAGATTGCCGGAAAAGTTATTTTCCATATAAGTTATAAGATATTGGATATCGTCTGGAAGAGTATGCTGTCCGGATGCATGCGTATCTGCCGGTTCGTTCAGGAGCTGTGTCAGTATATGGCTGATGCAGTCAGCCGCTGTCCAGTCCCTGTAAGGGGAGGCAGTGCTGTAAATATGAAGCAGATCTTCCAGGTGATTCTGGTAATGTCCGGTAAATGGCTGGGAAAATAGGACCGTCCCTCTTTTTAAATACTGCCGGTAAAGCAGGGGAAGGAGCGGGCCGTTTAAATGGAGGACGCCGTGTTTCCAGTTAGCCCCGTCAGTCCGGTAGAAATGGGGCTCTATGCAGTCAATAAAAAAGCCGTCCCCCGGATGCAGGTGATAAGTCTGCCCTCTGTATTCTAAAAGGCCCTGTCCTTCATAGGTATAAAGGATGAGATAGGAGCGGTAATCCCTGCGGCGGGTATAGAACTGACTGGCACAGGTGAAAATGCTGAAATTTTCCATATGGTAAAGAGTCTGGCTGACCTCATTGGGCAGGGGCGGCCTCATAAAGATATCCAGACCGCCAAAGATGCAATATGTGGCATTCTTCACATTGTCGCCCGGGGCAGCAGGGGACATCCCGCTGTTGGAATACAGGATCTCTTTCGGGATCTCATCGGCAGAATAGCGTTGTCTGTCTAAAGAGTCGGAACAAAATGGTGAAGGAATTTGATAGTGGAAGAAGGTGATATTTTCAAACATAGGGGCGTCCTTTCTGAATCTGAGTTTTAACTGCTGTGAAAAGCAATATTATATGATATATTGGCAAATTAGAATGATTACATATTTATTATACTGATTTATAATATAAAAGCAACAGCAAGATTGTATTTGTATTCAGGAGGTAACAGATGAATCAGAAGGTAGAGCGTCTGCTGAAAGACCAGGGAGGAAATTATATTTTTCCTTTTTTCTGGCAGCATGGTGAGACAGAAGAAGTGTTGAGAGAATATATGAAGGTGATCGATGAGAGCCATATCAAGGCAGTCTGCGTGGAGAGCCGTCCTCATCCTGATTTTTGCGGTGAGAAATGGTGGCAGGATATGGATGTGATATTGGATGAGGCAAAGAAGCGGGGGATGCAGGTCTGGATCCTGGATGACAGCCATTTCCCTACAGGATTTGCAAATGGGGCTATAAAAGGGCAGCCGGACGAACTGTGCAGACAGAGTCTTTGCTGCAGGATTTATGACCTGGAAGGAAAAGATGAGATCCATATCGGGCCAGAGGAAATCCTGCATCCTGATGAATTTCAGAAGTCTATGATCGAGAATTATACGATGGAGCAAAACCCACGGACATTTGACAATGACAGGCTCTTTGCACTCTATGCTGTAAATCAGGAGGGAAAAGGTACAGGATTTTGGAATCAGGAGAGGTATATCGATCTGATCCCATTTTTGAAGGAGGACACGTTAGACTGGAATATTCCGGCGGGGAAATGGAAGATTTATGCCCTCCATCTGTCTTCCAACCAGGGATATCACAGATCCTATATCAACATGATGGACAGAAAGTCCTGCAGGATACTGCTGGATGCCGTCTACGAGCCGCATTATGCCCATTATAAGGAGGAATTCGGCAAAACGATCGCCGGATTTTTCTCGGATGAACCAGAGCTTGGAAACGGTCACATGTATGATATGGAGGATGAGTTTGGAAGGCCGGGAAATGACTATCCTTGGAGCAGTGAGCTTAAGGAGAGGCTTAAGGAAAGTCTTGGAGAGGAGTACAGGCTTTCCATGATCCTGCTCTGGGAAAATGAGGCAGAGGATGAGCTAAAGGCAAAGGCCCGCTATGCTTATATGGATGCTGTCACAAGTCTGGTCAGGGAAGATTTTTCAGAGCAGGTGGGTGCATGGTGCCGGGAGAGAGGCGTGAAATACATCGGCCATTTGATCGAGGATGATAATCATCATACAAGGACAGGGTGCTCTCTGGGGCATTATTTCCGGGGACTTGCAGGGCAGGATATGTCCGGGATAGACGATATCGGAGGGCAGGTGTTTCCACAGGGAGAGGATGTCAGCTATAATCACGGAACATTCCAGCATAGAAACGGAGAATTCTATCATTATATGCTTGGAAAGCTGGGAAGCTCTGCGGCTGCGATCGAACCCCTAAAGCAGGGGAATTCGATGTGTGAGATCTTTGGAAATTATGGCTGGGCTGAGGGCGTCAGGCTGGAAAAATATCTGGCAGACCACTTCCTTGTCCGGGGGATCAATCACTATGTTCCCCATGCGTTCAGTCCAAAGGAATTTCCAGATAAGGACTGTCCGCCGCATTTTTACGCACATGGACACAATCCACAGTACCGGCATTTTGGTTATCTGATGGCGTATCTAAACAGGGTATGTGAACTCATAAGCGGCGGAAGACACGCAGCACCTGTGGCAGTATTGTACCATGCAGAGGGAGACTGGACCGGAAAACATATGACATCTGACCGGGTGGGACACATCCTTTCGGATGCACAGATTGAGTATGATTATATTCCCCAGGATGTGTTTGCAAAAACGGAAGAATACCGTACAGAGATCACAGAGGGGCTTTTGAAGGTCAATACGCAGGAGTATCAGGCCGTGCTCGTCCCGTATATGCAGTATGTGACCTCGGCATTTGCCAAGGCGGTGGTCCGGCTGGCAGAAAGAGGGATCCCGGTATACTTTATAGACGGAGCACCGGATGGGATCTGTGATGCCGGGACAGCAGACCTGGATGCTGTCAGGGCTTCAAGCCGTGTGATCTCTTTGGAGGAGGCGGCAAAAGCTGCAGAAACAGTTGGAGCTGCGGAATTTAAGATCGCACCGGCTGATAACAGAATCCGGTATAACCATTATGAGCATGAGGATGGAACAGCGGTTTACATGTTTGTAAATGAGGGTACAGATACATACCTGGGAGAGGTGAGATTTGAGGAGAAGCGGATCGAACAGCTGAATGGGAAGGTGCTCTATCAATATGATGCATGGGAGAATGTCCTGAAAGATGCTGCGATCGAGGAAGGAAGGCTGGCGCTGGAGATCGAACCGCTTAAGAGCAGGATCTTTATCTTTGATGCGGCTGCAGCAGTGGAAGAGATCGGCAGTATCCAAAAGATGAAGCTGTGGGAGTCTTTGGACGCTCAGGCAGGATGTATGGTATCAGAAACGGAATTTTTAAGGAGCTGGCGCAGAAGTATCTGTAAAAGTATCGAGTATCCAGGATTCGGGGAAGCAAAAGAAATTAGGATCCCGGACAATCTGGCAGAGGAAGAGCCGGAATTCTCTGGGTTTGTCCGCTATGAGAACAGCTTTACAGCTAAGGAAGGGGAACGGTTTTATCTGGAGATCACGGATGCACATGAAGGTGTAGAGGTTTTTGTAAATGGAGTAAGCCTTGGAATCCAGATCGTACCAGTTTTCCGGTTTGATCTGTCAGATGCTGTGAATCTCGGGGAGAACCAGATACGGATCGAAGTAGCAACGACCCTGGAAAGAGAGATGGCAAAGGTTCCGAACATACTAGGCCAGATACAGGAGGCAAAGGCGGCGTCCGGGATCACAGGAGAAGTAAAGCTTTTTAAAGTCAGATAAATAGACGCATAACAGAGAAGGGGGAGTCCTTGTTCCTGAGTTACAGGAAAAGGGCCCCCCTCTCTGTCTATAGATCCTGATGGTTCTTCCTGTAAGCGGCAGGGGTCAGGCCGGTATAGCGCTTAAAGGATTGTGAAAAATAGTTGGCAGAGGAAAAGCCTGTCGTATGCGCGATCTGTGTAATACTGAAATCTGTAGTTTTCAAGAGCTCCTTGCTGTGGAGGATGCGCCGTTCTAACAGATATGTAATGGGTGAGATGCCGAATGCTTTATTAAAAATGTGTGATAAATAGAATTTATTCAGGTGGGAAACCTCGGCCAGGATATCTAAAGTGATATTCTCCTGATAATGGGTGTCAATATAGTATTTGATCGTTTCACATTCTCCCGGGATATTCTTCGAGGAATAGGGGGTAAACTGATCACCGCTGATCCTCAGGATCTTAAGGAGCAGAATGCTTAAAAAATGCTGGCAGATCAGTTCAGAAGAAGAACGGCGTCCCCTGGCCTCATCCAGCATCATCTGCATGAGGGGAAGACAGGCATCGGAATGCTTCTGGAAATCATAAACCCGGTATGCTCCATATTCGCTTCCCTGAAACTGGAAATGGAGATTGTCGATCCCGAGCACGATATAAGTAAGCGGATGTGTTCTGGAAGACTTCTCCGTATGACGGATATTGGGATTGATCAGAATCAGGGAATCCTTTCCGATAGGGACTTCTTCTGATTCTGTGCAGAAGTACCCATGCCCGTCCTGGACATAGAAGAGCTCTGCAAAGCTGTGGGAGTGGAACATGCTGATCCAGTCATTGCCGTAGGTGGCAGAGGAAATATAAAGAAGCCGTTCCAGAGGCTGCTGGTTGTACAAGTCTGTGAGTGAGTATTGGATATGTGCCATAAGAATCTCCTTATCTATAAATGATTTTCCTTATTTTTATCATAGCATTTCCCTTTTATAAAGACAAGATATATAACTTTTAGAGCAATAAATAAGTTGATGAAGATGATATAAATCCGTATACTTGAAATAAATAATTGTGCAAAAGCTATAAAAAATGCTATAATGAAATAAATAATTTGTGTAAAGTGAAAATGTATAAAACGAGTAGGCACAGTCTCGTTATGTAAAAGGAGACAAATTATGGAAAGCAATTTATCTTTTGGTCGAGTGACGATTCCGACAGATGTGGACGTAGTACCTGAGACAAAAGAGATCTTGAAGCGCTGGGGCGCAGACGCCATACGTGATTGTGACGGGACGGATTTTCCTGAAGAATTGCGCGATGTGAATGCCAAGGTCTATTCTACATATTATACAACCCGTAAGGACAATGCATGGGCAAAGGCCAACATGGATGAAGTGCAGCAGATGTACATTATGACAGATTTCCATACAGCCTGCGAAGAGACTTTGAAGATCCACCTTATGGATCACCTCTATCCGGATATGCTGGCAGTCAATACACGTGATGATATCACGCGTTGGTGGGAAGTGATCGACCGGACCACAGGAGAGGTAGTTCCCTTTGGTGTGTGGACATATGACGAGGAATCCGGGAATGTGGTGATCCATCCGGCCGAGCTGTTCCATGACTACACAGTAAGCTTTCTTACCTATATAATGTGGGATCCGGTGCATATGTATAATGCGGTGACTAACGGATGGAAGGATGTGGAGAAGCAGATCACATTCGATGTGAGACAGCCGAAGACGAGAGCATATTCCATGCAGCGTCTCAGAAAGTATCTGGAGGATAACCCGCATGTGGATGTGATCCGTTACACTACCTTTTTCCATCAGTTTACCTTGATCTTCGACGAGCTTGCCAGAGAGAAGTACGTGGACTGGTACGGATATTCCGCATCGGTAAGTCCCTACATATTAGAACAGTTTGAACAGGAAGCCGGATATAAGTTCCGTCCGGAATTTATCATTGACCAGGGATATATGAACAATACCTACAGGATCCCTTCCAGGGAATTTCAGGATTTCCAGAAGTTCCAGAGAAGAGAGGTGGCCAAGCTTGCTAAGGAGATGGTGGATATCACCCATGAATATGGCAGGGAGGCGATGATGTTCTTAGGGGATCACTGGATCGGCATGGAGCCGTTCATGGATGAGTTTAAGACCATCGGCCTGGATGCGGTCGTAGGAAGTGTGGGGAACGGTGCGACACTCAGACTGATCAGTGATATCAAAGGCGTAGATTACACGGAGGGACGTTTCCTTCCTTACTTCTTCCCGGATGTGTTCCATGAAGGCGGAGATCCGGTGAAGGAAGCGAAGTTCAACTGGGTGACTGCAAGACGGGCGATCTTAAGAAGTCCCATCGACCGGATCGGTTACGGCGGATATTTGAAGCTTGCACTTAAGTTTCCGGAGTTCATAGATTATGTGGAGTCTGTCTGCAATGAGTTCAGAGTCCTGTATGAGAATATTAAGGGGACGACGCCTTACTGTGTGAAAAGGGTTGCCGTACTCAACTGCTGGGGCAGGATGCGCGCCTGGGGGAATCACATGGTACATCATGCGATCTACCATAAACAGAACTACTCCTATGCAGGGATCATTGAGGCACTCAGCGGGGCTCCGTTCGATGTGAAATTTATCAGTTTCGATGATATCAGGGAGAACCCGGATATTTTGAAAGAGATCGATGTGATCCTGAATATCGGAGATGCAGATACCGCATACACAGGTGGTGAGAACTGGATCGATGAGAAGGTGGTAACGGCAGTGAAGCGCTTTATATATGAAGGGGGCGGCTTCATCGGTGTGGGAGAGCCGACGGCCCATCAGTGGGAAGGCCGATTCATCCAGCTGGCCGGTGTCTTAGGCGTTGAGAAGGAGAATGGCATGACTCTGAACAAGGATAAGTATAACTGGGAAGAGCATGAGCATTTTATCACAGAGGATGTGAAAGGCGAGATTGATTTCGGCGAGGGCAAGAAGAGTATCTATGCTCTTGACGGTACCACGATCCTCTGCCAGAGAGAAAAGGAAGTACAGCTTGCGGTACATGAATTCGGCAGAGGAAGAAGCGTATATTTAAGCGGTCTTCCATACAGCTTCGAGAACAGCAGGCTGCTTTACAGGGCCGTGATCTGGTCTGCGTCAGATGAAGAGAACCTGCACAGATGGTTCAGCAGTAATTACAATGTAGAAGTACATGCCTATGTTGCCAACGGAAAATACTGCGTTGTGAATAATACCTATGAAGAGCAGGACACCGTCGTATATAAAGGGGACGGCAGCAGCTTCCCGCTCCATATGGAGGCCAACGAGATCATCTGGTACACCATTTGATTTCGGGAAGAAAGCAGTACGGCGGATTGTAAGAATATCCGTTTTGACATGAATTTAGGAACGGCTAACAGCGTTCTTAAAATATCTCTGCCGGATTGACCGGCAGAGAAACAATATTAATCAACAGGGAGGAAAATGTTATGAAAAGAAAACTGGTAAGCGTGCTGTTATGTGTGACAATGATTGGAACATTAGCAGCCGGATGCGGCAGCAAGAAAGATGACGGCGGATCAGGCGATACAGCGAAGGATTCCGGCAAAGACGGACAGGTGCTGAAAGTAGCAGCTTTTGAAGGCGGTTACGGCGCTGAGATGTGGGATGAAGTAAAGACTGCATTCGAAGAATCACATGAAGGTGTAACAGTGGAGCTGACTGTTGACAAGAAGATCGAGGATGTCATCAGCCCAAGCATGAAAGCCGGCGATTATCCTGATGTTGTTCATTGTGCAACAGGACGTGAAGCAGGTCTTACCGAGACTCTGACAAAGGAAAAAGGTCTTCTGGAACTGACGGATGTGCTGGATATGACTGTTCCGGGCGAGGATGTCAAAGTAAAAGACAAGATCCTTCCAGGATTCCTTGATACATTGGGAACCATGCCATACGGCGACGGCGTAACCTATTACGCTCCAATGTTCTACAGCCCATGCGGATTATTCTATAATGCAGGACTGTTAAAGGAAAAAGGATGGGAAGTTCCTACAACATGGGATGAGATGTGGGCATTAGGAGACAAAGCGAAAGCAGAAGGCATCTCCTTATTCACATACCCGACACCTGGATATTTTGATGCATTCACCTATGCACTTCTTGAGTCTTCAGGCGGAGCAGACTTCTATAATGAAGCGATGACATACAAAGACGGCGTTTGGGAGTCACCTGAGGCAACAGCAGTATTTGACACAGTTGGAAAGCTTGCTGAGTATACAGAGCCTACAACAGTTGCCAATGCAAACAATGATAACTTTACAAAGAACCAGCAGCTGATTCTTGACAACAAAGCAATCTTCTGTCCGAACGGAACATGGCTCCCGGGAGAGATGAAGGATGCTCCGAGAGCAGACGGATTCGAATGGGGATTCACAGCAGTTCCTGCAGTTTCAAAGGATGAGAAGCCATCTTCTTTCACATTCTTCGAGCAGATGTGGATTCCGGCAGAAGCACAGAACCAGGATCTTGCAAAAGAGTGGGTTGCATTTATGTATTCTGACAAAGCAGCTGATATCTTCGCAAAATCAGGCGCAGTTCAGCCGATCGAAGGTGTAGCAGATAAGCTTGATGCAGACAATCAGTTATACTATCACATCTATGACAACGACGCAGCAGTTGCAGTTATGGGTGGATTCGCAGCAACAGAGCCTGTAGAGGGCGTTTCTATGACAGATTCTCTGTTCAACGCAGTAAACAGTGTTATGAGCGGAGACAAGACTGTAAAAGACTGGCAGGCAGACGTAGAAGAAGCAAGCGACAAGCTCAGAGATGCGATGTAATAATCCAGGGGCAAAATGATCCCAACATCATTAAAAAGAAGTGTTACTGAAGGAATTCAGTGAGAGACTATAAAGCGGCAGGGAACAAAGGAGAAGTATTCCGGCGTGTTCCCTGCGCTTTATCATACATAGCGCACGGGGATAGGAGGTATATGTATGCGGCACAAGAAGGGCAGAAGCGGATTTATCGCAGCCTGCGTATTACCATCCGTGATTTTGTTTATCATTTTCATGCTGATACCGACCATTAATGTATTTAAGATGTCGCTTTATAAGTGGGGCGGATTTTCAAATAACAAGAAGTTTGTCGGACTCAATAACTTTAAGATTTTATTCCAGGACCAGAAATTTTTCCGTTCCTTTCAGAATTCTATCCTGCTGATCGTACTCGTTACGATCATCACATTGTTCTTTGCGCTGGTATTTGCAGCGATTTTATCACGGGAGAACTTAAAAGGACAGAACTTTTTCAGGGTCATATTTTATATCCCTAATATTTTATCGGTAGTAGTAATTTCCGCGATCTTTTCTGCAATCTATGACCCGAATAGCGGTCTTTTAAATAGTATTCTGGGGATCTTTCGGGGAAAGGATGCCTCGCCCATCCTGTGGCTGGGTGACCAGAGCATTGTCATCTACAGTCTGGTCATTGCGATGGTATGGCAGGCGATCGGTTACTATATGGTCATGTATATGGCAAGTATGACCAGTGTTCCGGAGAGCCTTTATGAATCAGCGAATCTGGAAGGTGCAGGAAAGCTGACACAGTTTTTTAGTATCACACTTCCTCTGATATGGACCAATATCCGTACAACGCTTACTTTCTTCATCATCAGTTCCATCAACTTAAGCTTCCTCTTTGTAAAAGCTCTTACAAACGGAGGGCCGGATGGTTCTACGGAAGTATTTTTAAGTTATATGTACGGTCAGGCATACACGAACTCATCTTATGGATATGGTATGGCCATCGGCGTTGTAGTATTTTTATTCTCATTCGGTCTGTCCGCAGTAGTCAATGTTGCTACCAAGCGGGAACCGCTTGAATTTTAGGAGGTGTAGATCATGAAAAACAGAAAATTCAAACCCTCCAGAATTGTAGTTTACATCTGCCTGATCCTTCTGGCTGTCAGTATTATCGTGCCGGTAGGCTGGGTATTTTTAGCATCCGTGAAGGAAAATTCAGAGTTTTACGGCAATCCATGGACACTGCCGAAGGGATTTTACTACCAGAACTTTATCGATGCATTTTCCAAGGCGAAGATGGGAGACTATTTCCTGAATTCCATCATGGTAACCGTGCTCGCACTGCTGATCCTTTTAGTAGTGGCACTGCCGTCAGCCTATGTACTTGCACGCTATAAGTTCAAAGGCAGCAAGTTCTTAAATATTATGTTCATGGGCGGACTGTTCATCAACGTGAACTACATCGTTGTTCCGATCTTCCTGATGCTGGTAGACGGAGATAAGCTGCTCAAGCAGTGGATCGGGGCGGGATTTTTCATCAACAACCGGTTCATGGTGGCGCTGATCTACGCGGCCACGGCACTGCCGTTTACGATCTATCTCCTTTCCGGATTCTTCGTATCGATCCCGAAGGACTATGAGGAAGCGGCGTTTGTGGATGGAAGCGGATATTTTCACACCATGGTAAAGATCATGATGCCGATGGCAAGGCCAAGTATCATTACGATCATTCTGTTCAACTTCCTGTCATTCTGGAATGAGTATATCATTTCTATGACACTGCTGACGGAAAAGGAGCTTAAGACACTGCCGGTAGGGCTGATGCAGCTGATGCAGGCCCAGAAGTCGGCAGCAGACTACGGACGTCTCTATGCCGGGCTGATTATCGTCATGCTGCCTACGCTGCTTCTGTATATCCTTGTGCAGAAGAAGCTGACACAGGGTATGAGCCTCGGCGGATTGAAAGGATAGGGGGATGTTGATATGAATAAATGGGTTAAGATCATACTTTATATCCTGGTATTTTGTGTCTGCCTTGCCCTTGTTATCATTGGACAGAAGACTATC
This sequence comes from Faecalicatena sp., assembly GCF_058819085.1. Lineage (NCBI taxonomy): Bacteria > Bacillati > Bacillota > Clostridia > Lachnospirales > Lachnospiraceae > Faecalicatena > Faecalicatena sp. Next base: position 94,732 of record NZ_JBZUUL010000012.1, on the reverse strand, counting down.
GGCGTGAAGCACCTTCTGCTCCAGCTCGTAGGACTGGCAGGGATTCTGGCGATGCTGTACGGATACAATAAGAAATACCAGTAACAGGTTAAGGAGAGGTTATGACTAAGATTACAGAAACAGAACTGGAAGAGGTGCTTAAGGCCTATCAGAACATCGGGACATTAAAGTCAAAAGCGCCCTATGGAAATGGGCATATTAACAATACCTTTCTCCTGACATATGACATTCCGGGGCATGGTGAGAAGAGGGTCATCTTACAGGAGATGAACCGGGAGGTATTTCACAAGCCGAAGGAACTGATGGAGAATATCATCGGTGTCACCACTTATCTAAGAGACAAGATCGTTCAGAACGGCGGTGACCCTGAGCGGGAGACTCTCAATGTCATTCCGACAAAGGAGAAAGAGAATTATTATGTAGATTCCAGGGGAGAATATTGGAGAGCTTACATATTCATAGAAGGGGCAACCTGCTATGATCAGGCAGAGACGAAAGAAGACTTTTATCAGAGTGCACTTGCCTTTGGTTCTTTCCAGCATCTTCTTGCGGATTATCCGGCAGAGACACTGCATGAGACGATCCCGCAGTTTCATGACACCAGGAAACGTTTCAACGATTTCAAGCGTGCCGTGGAAGAAGACAAGATGGGAAGAGCGGCCCTTGTCCGGGAGGAGATTCAGTTTGTACTGGACCGGGAGGCTGACGCAGATGTCTTTGGCGATATGCTAAAGAAAAAGGAGCTGCCTCTTCGTGTCACCCATAATGATACGAAGCTGAATAATATCATGATCGATGATGTGACAAGAAAGGGAATCTGTGTCATTGACCTGGATACGGTCATGCCGGGACTGGCGATGAATGATTTCGGAGATTCCATCCGTTTCGGTGCCAACACGGCGGCGGAGGATGAGACAGATCTTTCGAAGGTCTCCTGTGATTTAGAATTGTTTGAGGCATATGTGAAGGGATTCTTAAAAGGCTGTCAGGGAAGTCTGACCGAGACGGAGATCAGGATGCTGCCTATGGGAGCAAAAGTGATGACCTATGAGTGCGGAATGCGGTTTCTTACCGATTATCTGGAAGGGGATCATTATTTCAGAATCCACAGAGAGAACCATAATCTCGACAGGGCAAGGACACAATTCAAACTGATCGAGGACATGGAAGCGAAGTGGGGCGAGATGGAAGAGATCGTGAAGAGACAGCTTCCTGCATAAAATGGGAATCTGTAAACATAAAACGGAACATGGGATCAATCAGTTAGATTAAAAGGGAGCATTGCAGAATAGATGGAGATCAATCCTATATTCTGCGATGCTCCTCTTTGCGTTTTTGGTATCTATATGCCGGATGCTCCTCCTGCCTGGGCATCAGCCTGCTTCTGGATCCGGTATTCAGAAGGGGAAAGTGAGGTGATCTGTTTAAAAACCTTACTAAAATAAAACTGATTGGCATATCCGCAGAGCTCGGCGACCTCCCGCACCGTCAGCTGAGAATGGGCGAAGTAGTCACAGGCCTGTTGGATCCGGTAATTGGTCAGATACTCGATGGGACGGATATCCGTGTATTTTTTGAACAGCCGGCTCAAATAAGTCGGGGTAATGGAAAAGTGGACGGCAATATCGTTGATATTCATTTCTCTGCCATAGTTGCTGCGGATGTATTCCTTCACGTCTTTGATCAGCTCCTCAGAGCCGCCGGTATTCCCCTGGATATTATTGCGGAACAGCTGTTCAAACAGGATCTGCAGGGAGAGCTCAAGTTCTTCATAGGTCCTGGCATTGGAGAGATATTCATCGATCTCCATCTCCTTTCCGGTAAGCTGGTTTTTGGAGGTATCCTCGTAAAAAAGATGTAAGAGATGCTTTAGGCACTCACTAAGCTGTTTCTGTGTCATATTCTGTGTACGGCAGGATTCCAGAAAGGTATGCAGATGCTTTAAGAAATCCGCTGTGTTTCTGGAATGAATAGCAAAGCGGAAATTTTCCAGCAGAGAGCCATCGAGCGTCTTCTTTGGTTTTTGAAGCTCATCTAAAAAATCCTGGCTGTGAAACACCGTGGAGCGTCCAAAGACAAGCTGGTTTTTTAACTGTGTATGCAAAAGCTGATATTCTGACCTAAGGCTGTCTAGATGGCGGAAAGGCTTGGAAACACAGATGGTGGAAGCAACCGTGAGCTGTTCCAGCCGCTTTTTAAGCTCAGGGATCATCCGGTCCAGTTTTTCCCAGGATGCCTTCTGCATCAGGAAGACAAGCAGCCGCTGGTTGTAAGTCTGGCCGCTTAGGAGGTACACAGACTCTCCCTTTTTTAAATACTTGTGTACCACCTCTCCTTTCAAAAGCTCATCCAGTTCATTTTCGTAGGGGAGCCAGTCCTGGAAGGAAAAGGTCGCACAGGAATCCAGATTCACCAGCATGAGACAGCATTCCTGGAAGGAAAGCCCGCTTAAGAGGGCAGGGGGGATCAAAGCCCCGGTATTCAAGGTGGTATACAGCGCCTGCTGCAGCTGAAAACTCTGGTCTAAGAGGATTTTCTCCTCCAGGGTATCGAGGACATATTCCAGGTCCGTGACGCTGACCGGTTTGAGCAGATATTCATCCACTCCCAGCTGGAGTGCTTCTTTGGCGTAATCAAAATCCTTATAACCGCTTAAGATCACGGTTTTGATCGGGAGCTGCTCCTCCTTGAGACGGCGGATCAGCTCCAGTCCGCTTTGTAAGGGCATACGGATATCCGTGATCAGGATGTCCGGGCTTAAGGCAATGATCTTGTCGTATGCTTCCTGTCCGTTCAGGGCGGTGCCGCAGACCGTAACGTCCTTGTGTGTTTTCTCTATCTTCCGGCAGATATCCTGCTGGATCAGTACCTGATCCTCCGCAACTAATACTTTCATCATGATTTTAATTCCCCTTTCAGTATGATCTGGCAGCCCTGTGTGAGGTTCACTACCTGGTAGGTAAAGGAATCTCCAAAGTACAGGGCCAGCCTGGAAAATGTATTGTTGAGTCCCAGCCCGTTGATCTCCAGGGCAGCGGCGTCTGATAAAGCTGTGGAAATATTCTCCAGTGCTTCCTGGCTGAATCCGCCTCCGTTATCGGTGATGCTGATCTGCCAGTGTTCCTGATCCGCCCTGCAGACGACTGAGAGATGCCACGGCGGCATGGTGGTCTTAAAGCCATGACGGAAGCTGTTTTCTGCAAAAGGCTGGATAGACAGCTTCGGGATCAGCAGGGTATGGAGTTCCGGATCCACTTCGATCTGATAATCAAAATTAGTGCCGTTTGAAATCTTCATGAACTCCAGATAATTCTTCGTATGGGTCAGCTCTTCGATCAGATGGACATCTGTTTTATTCGAGGTGACATAGCGCATCATAGAGGAAAGATCCTGACACATCTTTGTGGTGACTTCGCTGTCATACACCTCGCTGGCAGCGCTGATGCTGTTCAATGCATTATAGAGGAAGTGAGGATCTACCTGTGCCTGCAGAGCCGCCAGATTCGCCATGCTTTCCCGAAGCTGGAGCTCGTAAATCTCCTGAATCGAGGCTTTGAGGTTCGCGACCATCTGGTTCATGGAGGTATTGAGTATCTCAAATTCATTGAAAGAGCCGGCCGGGAGTTTCAGCTTCGTATCATTGTCCAGACTCAGCTCATTGACATAGGAGATCAGCCTGTTCAAGGGCCGTGTCATCTGCGTGATCAATGAAAAAATGATCAAAAGGGTCAGTGCCAGCGTCAGGATCAGAACAATAATTGTCGTGATAATATAGCTGATGATCTGCTTTCTTATGGAAGTATTGTTGGAGAGCAGGACCATGGTAAGCCCGGTGGTATCACTTTTGATCGCTTTATAGGAATAGGAATATGTATAGCCGCTGGTATTGCCGGAGGAAATCTGATTTTTGATTTTTTCCACGATCCCGGATGACAGGACCGAGATCTCACGGTTGTAAGGATAGACCATATTTCCATCGGCATCCAGGATCATGACTTCCTTCTGGGACTCGAAAGAATCCTGCGTGCAGATGTCATCCATCAGGCTTACGGGTACCTGGATCTCCACGATCGTGTCCTGGGTGGTCCTCATATCGGAAAAATTCCGAAGGACAGAAAGCACCATGCGCTCATTGGTCGTCCAGTCGCTCTGGTGAGGAGGCTTACATTCGCTGATCAGCGAAGCCGATGCGTCAGGCAGAGCAAGCCCCTTAAGCCTGTCATAGACATAATCCATATCATTATAATAGGTGCCTGAATAATAGAAGTACTTCTTCTCCTGATTAAACAGGATCACATTGGAGATGATCGGCGAGAACATCATGTTTCCAAGTGCGGTCTGGATGGTACGTTCCCGCTGTATCTGATCTACATACAGCTCTTTTGGGCCGCTGTCAGCGGTGTTGAGCCTTAAGATCACAGATTTCAGTGTCGGATTCTTTGTAATAGAAGTCGCGGCAATATTCATCTGTTCGTATAGGGCATTGATCTGTGTGGAAATCCGTTCCAGGACGATATTCATAGAAGATTTATCATTATCCATCGCATTTTGGATAGAAGTCTTGGAAAAGAGGATACAGACGATCAGTGATAATGTCAAAAGGACTGTTCCAAGGCCAAGGAACAGCTTTGTTTTGAACGGAATATTTTTCAGTTTTGTTTTTTTCATAGGTGAAAGATCTCCTGTCATTCTAAAATAGCAATGCGGCAATTCTCTTTTTGACTGTTTCCATTATAATTGATTAAAGAGAAAAGTGATATAGGAAAATAGAAAATAGGGGGCGATGTCAGAAATATGTATATGGGATGGAAAAAATTTGTATTCTTTTTGGTATTACAAACCGATATAATAAGACCATCACAAAAGGGAGGAAAAAGCTATGAAATGGAAATTGGCAGCAAAACGTATGGCTGTACTCACAGTTGCAGCTACCATGATCACCGCGGCAGCAGGCTGTGGAAACAGCGGCGGCGACAAGGAGAAAAAGGAGGGAGCTGATAAAGGCGGAGGCGTGACTATCACCGTCGGCCTGAAAGCATCTCATGTCGAGATCTCGAACATCAACACCTACAAGGACGCCTGGGAAAAGAAGACAGGCAACAAGGTAGATGTCCAGGCAATTGACGATAATCAGTTTGATTCCCTTCTGCAGACCAAGATGTCTACAAGCGGTATGTGGGATATCTTTATCGGAGATACCGGTACCCAGTCAAGCTCCTATCAGCATGAGAAGAATCTGGTAGACTTATCAGGCGAAGCATGGGTGGACAAGCTGACGGATACAGGAAAAGAGTTTGTGACAAACTCCGACGGCAAGATCTACTGTTTCCCGAACGGTGGTGTGAACTCTTTCGGAATCGTTTATAACACAGAAGTGTTTGAGAAGAACGGAATCGAGATACCAAAGACTTTTGACGAGTTTGACGCGGTATGTGAAAAACTGAAAGGCGCAGGTGTGACACCTCTGTATGTATCTATGGCAGATGCATGGACGGTAAACCAGATCATGAACGGAGAATGGCCGAATATCTTAAGCGCTAACCCGGATGCTCTGGAGAAACTGAATAAGAATGAGATCCGCTGGGATTCCCTGCCGGAATTCAATGAGATGTTTGACCGCCTGAAAGGTTATGTAGATAAAGGCTACATCAATTCTGACATGGCAACTGCAAAATATGAGATGGCACAGAAAGCAGTCGGAACCGGCGAAGCAGCCATGATGTACATGGGTGACTGGGCAGATCCTGAATATGCAAAAGTAGCTCCGGAAGCAGCCGGAAAGATCGGCATGTTCGCAGCTCCTTCCAAGGACGGCGACAGTAAACTGGCGATCGCAGGTCCTGGCGGATACTATATCTCTAACCAGTGCAAGAATGTAGATGCAGCAAAAGATTTCCTGAGCTTTATGGCAGAGGATGACAACATTAAGCTGAACATGGAGACAAGAGCATGTACATCTGTATGGAAGGATATCGAAGCTACTAATTTAAGTAAGACCCTGGAAGATACACAGGCTTACATCGATGCAGGGGAAACAGAGATCCATTACAACCAGACCTATGTGATCACACCTTCTGATGATGCAAACAGTGCGTTTTTGTCTGTACTGCTTGGACAAAAAACACCTGAAGAATGTGCAAAGATCTGGAGCGATTCTGTTATTACCGTTGGAAAACAGCTGGGATTTGACGGATTCAAATAAATCCGGCTACAGATAAGAATGGAGGAGTGCTGCAATAATCCAGAAGCGGAATGTTGCAGCATTCCTTTTTTAAGAAAAGGAGGAAGAACGTGAAACAGAAAAAAGTCAGTAAGCTGGAACGAAAATATTACCCGCTTGCCTTTGCTGTTCCGGGGATTATTATCTTTACAGTATTTTACATCTGCTCGATCCTGGGCGGATTCATATTTTCCTTTACAGATTGGAGCATCTATAATTTTGAATCACCAGGTTTTATTGGATTGAGCAACTTCAAGGACTTGTTCGCTTCTCAGAGTTTCCTGCCGGCTCTTGGGCATACCTTTTTATTTGCCCTTGTGACAACGGTTTTGAAGGTTGGGTTCGGACTGCTCTTTGCGCTTTTACTGAACCGGAAATTTAAGGGGAGAAACTTCTTTCGGGCGGTGGTCTTCCTGCCATGTACCATCGGGGCGCTTGTCATCGGTTATGTATTTACCTTTATCCTGCAGCCTGACACGGGAATCTTAAATGAGGCATTGAGAAGCATCGGTTTGAATTCTCTGGCGCTGAACTGGCTGGGAAATACGAATATCGTTCTCTACGTGGTGTGTGCGGTCGAATCCTGGATGTGGATCGGATTCAATACGGCTATCATCCTGGCAGGGCTGCAGTCCATCTCAGGTGATGTATATGAAGCAGCAAGGATCGACGGGGCAAATGCCTGGCAGACGACCAGATTTATTACACTGCCGTTAGTCCGCCCATCGGTAAATACAACCATCACACTCTGCGTGATCGGCGGATTCAACATTTTCGATATTGTCATGTCCATGACAAACGGAGGGCCCAATGGCGCTACACAGGTCATCAGCAAGCTGTCCTATGATGCCATGAGAGTCGGGACACTGGGATATGCATCGGCGATCAGTTTGATCCAGTTTCTTCTGATCATTGCCGTGATCTCGCCACTACTTAATTTCTTAAGAAGAAGGGAGCCGGATATCTAATGAATTATAAGACAAAAAAAACAGTATCAAGAACGGCGGTCTACGTGATCTGTATCATCGCCACCTTCCTGGTATTATTTCCGTTTTTCCTTGTGATCCTGACTTCCTTTAAGTCAGTAGAGGAGGCGGCGATCGTTGACCTGTCCATGCCGAAGCAGATTTTATGGGAAAACTTTTCCTATGTAATGGAGCAGGGAAATCTGTTACGTGCATTTAAGAACAGTCTTTTGATCACAGGCTGCAGTGTGCTCTTGACCGTACTGATCTCTTCCGTGACAGCCTTTGTGCTGACCAGGAGGAGCGATAAAATCAGCAGGGTGATGTCCAATTATTTCCTGATCGGTATGATCGCTCCGCTGGCACTGATCCCGGAGGTTATTATCGTAAAAATGATCGGACTGAGCGGGACGTACCTGTCCATTATACTGATCCACGTGGCCTCCAGAATGCCTCTGAGCATCATGATCTATTCCGGTGTCGTCAAGGGGATTCCGAGGTCGTTAGATGAATCGGCCATGCTGGAGGGCTGCGGCTTCTTCAAGATGTTCTTCCAGGTCATATTCCCGCTGCTGAAACCGGCGATCTTTACCAATGTCATTATCGTGTTCATGGGAGTATGGAATGATTTCCAGGTCTCCTTGTATTTCGTGACAGATATTGCGAAAAACACGGTACCGCTGAGCATTTACAGCTTTGTCGGATATATGACCTATAAGTGGAACTATGTATGCGCATTTATCGTACTTTCGATCCTGCCGATCCTGATCGTATACTGCTGTGCACAGAAGTATATTGTAGACGGAATGATCGCAGGAGCTGTAAAAAATTAAAACGAACAAAAGGAGAATCAAACATTTATGGACAGATTTATTCTGAATATCATACACCGCCCGGAAATGGTGCCGGAATATGCGGAAAAAGTGACCGGGCACGGCAAGGAGGAGAATTTAGGCAGCGAAAAGCTGCTGACAGAGTCACTTGATATTTTCAAGACCCAGCAGGAGATTGCCCATAGAAACGGATTCAGGACAACGATCCAGATGACCTATGCCAGCCTCTTCAACGAGGAGGCTGTAGCACTGGCCAAAGAGCACCACGCAGTATATGGGGATGAGATCGGGCTGACACTTCTGGGGCTGCCCTGTGAAGAGTTCCGCAGGAAATATAAGACAAAGGATTTTTGTATCTGGATGTTTTCGATGGAAGACAAAAAGACGATCGTTAAGGATGTATTCGAGAAGTTTTATGACTGCTTCGGGTTCTATCCGAAGTCCACGGGTTCCTATTATATGGATGCAGAGCTGATCAATTACATCAAAGCAGAGTATCCCTCTGTGACCTGTGCAGTTGCCACCTGCTGGGAGGAGGGCCCGAAAGCCTACCATACCTGCAACAATTCCTGGTATACCTTATTCGACGGCGGTCCGTGGAATCCCTGGATCCCGTCAAAGGAAAATACCCATGCCCCGGCGGAGAACGAGGAGCAGGATTCCGGCATCGTGGCGATCCCCCACCTATCCAGGGATCTGATCGCCTGCTTCGACGGCAATGGCTCCAACTTTGGGACGCATCCTCAGAATGTTCTGCGAGGAATGATCTACAAAGACGGCCAGTATCCGTATCTGTATAACCTGATCGACCAGTACCGTTCTCTGAAAAAGTATAACCGTGGATATGCCTACAACATGATGTTCGTAGGACCCGGCTGGATGAACAAGATGGGACGCTGGGAGGCCCCTTACGAGCTGCTCTTAAAGAGCTATGAGGACGGCATGGCATACTATGCAGAACTAAAGGCTAAGGGTGAGTTAGAAGAAATGACGATGGCAGAATTTGCCGGGTTCTATCGGGAGAACAAGACCTATACACAGCCGGAATGTGCTCTCTGGCGGGATATCCTATATGGATCAGAAAAACAGCTTTTCTGGTATGCGGACCCTTATCTGCGCACCTGTGTGGATATGAACCAGGGCGGTGCACTGGTGGATCTGCGTCCGTATGCGGCAAAGATCAACTGGCCGGTAGGGATCGGGACAAAGCACGTGCAGGATGCGTCTTATCCTTTCCTGATCCAGGAGAAATACCGTGCAGGATATTTTACACATTATGCGGGAGAGGGAACGATTAAGAGCGCGAAGGTGGTCTATCAGGGAGAAGAGGTGGATCTGTGCCTGTGCAGAACAAAAGCAAAGTTTAGTGAGCAGGGGGATACAAGGATCCTGACACTGAATCCGGTGGAGATCGAGTTTGCAGATCTGACGGTGAAGCTTCAGACCGTGTTTTACTTTGAGGAGGGCAGCTCTGAGATCAAGATTCAGAGGAAGATCTTAGAGATGAGCAGACCGGATGCGGAAGTAGAAATCCAGGAGTATTTCACCGGATGCTACGGGACGACCGAATATCCGGAAGATATGACGGATATTGTCTTAAGCGTAAGGAGTAAAGAGCGGGAAGAGTCCATCCACTACGCATACAAATGCCGGGAAGCGGAGATCGAGAAGGGGATCTGTGCAGAGGTTGTGATCCCGAATATCCAAACAAAAGCCTTGGTAGGCGCAAAGGAGGAAGTGACAGCGTATATCCGCGAGGGATATGCATTTTCACCGATGTACACCCTTGGACTTAAGAAAAAAATGAAGAACAAGGAGGAGTTGAACACATGGCTCAGAGTGGAAAAGGCAGATTAAATTACAGATGTCCGTCTTGTTTTATGCGGGATCTGGATATCGATATGTTTTATGACAAAGAGAAGGATGAGTATTACTGTATCCGGTGCCAGTATACAGGAACAGAAGAGGATGTGCTTCAAAAGAATGAGATGGCGCGGTTCCGCTATCGAAGGATGATGGACCGGATCACGGATTTTGAAGATTAAGAAGGTAAGAAGGGCAGAAGATGAAGAACAGGACATATCAGTTTGCAATTGAGGAAAAGCCGGAGGGGCTTCATATTTCCTCACACATAGAAGAGGATAAGGGACTGGTCACGATCCAGATCCATGTGAAAAGTGAGGAGGAACAGATTTTTCGGCCGGCAGTCTGTACGGTGAGCGTTTCTTCCTGTGAGGTACATGAAATATGGAATCCGAAGATTCATCTGATCAAGGCGCTGAATCTTGACTGGTTCCAATATCTAAAGAAAACGAACGGCTTCACAGGAGCGCCCGTCCAGTGCCTGATCGGCATGGATGGAAAAAACTGTGCGGCACTGGGGATCTCAGATACTTTGAATACGTTTGAGTTCCAGGCAGTACCCATCGAAGAGACCGGGGAGTATGCCTTTCGAATCGGAATGTTTACAGAAGAGACCGAACCAAGGAGAAGCTATGATGTCACGCTCCGTCTGGATCTGCGCAGGCTGCCCTATTACCAGGTTCTGGATGAGATGGCGGCCTGGTGGGAGACAGAGGAGAGAAACTGTCCGGCTAGGGTTCCGGCGGATGCAAAGGAACCAATGTATTCCACCTGGTACAGCTATCATCAGATGGTAGAGGAAGAGGCACTTTTAGAGCAGTGCCGCCTTTCCAGAGAATTGGGCTGTAAAAGCATCCTGCTGGATGACGGCTGGCAGACAGATGACAAAAGCCGGGGATATGCCTATTGCGGGGACTGGCAAAGTGCAGCCTCCAAGATACCGGATATGGCCGCTTTCGTAAAAAAGGTGCATGATCTGGATATGAAGGTGCTCCCCTGGTATTCCCTGCCGTTTATTGGAGAAAAATCAAAGAATTTTCCGGAATTTCAGGATATGCTCATAGACCCGGATGCACGAAGAGAATGGCATGTACTGGACCCCAGATATCCCAGGGTAAGGGAATTCATTATCTCTCTGTTTGAACAGGCACTAAAGGAGTGGGATGTAGACGGGTTCAAGATGGATTTTATCGATGAATTCGTGGTGACGCCGTTTAGCGGGAAGGCAGAGGATAAAAGACGGGATTTCGAGTCGTTTCATGAGGCGGCAGACAGCATGATGAAGGAATGTATCAGCAGGCTCAAAGCGATCAAGCCGGATATCCTGCTGGAATTTCGACAGACCTACAACGGGCCGATGATGCGCAGCTACGGCAACATTTTCCGCGCGGTGGACTGCCCCTTCGATGCGGTGGAGAACCGGGTGAGGGTAACAGATGTCAGGCTGCTTAGCCGGGACAGCGCAGTACATTCGGATATGCTTATGTGGCATCATGAGGATACGCCGGAGAGCGCAGCACTGCAGTTCATCAATATTCTGTTCAGCGTCCCGCAGATATCCATGCGTCTTGACGAGCTGACGGAAGAACACATGGCGATGCTTACATTTTACTGCGGTATCTGGAAAAAATATCAGAACGCGTTGATAAACGGTACCTTTGAGCCGGAGAACCCCATCAGCCGTTACAGCGTGATCAAGGGCGCATACAAAGGTCAGCTGGCCTGTGCCTGGCATGAAAATGCAGTGGTCGTGCTCGAACAGCTCTACGATGAGATGCTCTTTGTAAACGGGACCTCCCTAGGAAAGCTCTACCTTGACTGTAAAAATGGCTCAGGCAGCTATGAGCTGGAATGCTATGACTGTATGGGACATCTTTTAAGAAAAGAATGTGTAGAAATAGAAAGCACTCTAAGCCAGTACGAGGTGCCGCAAAGCGGTGTGATTCAGTTCAAAAAGAGATAGAACGATCTGCGCCGGACAGGTTAAAAATGAATGGAAAACAGAATGACCATTCAGGATGCATAAAAGAAAAAAGGATGGCGCTTTTTGGCGGACATCCTTTTTTAATGTACTTAGCATAGCATTAATCTAACTGATGAAGGTTGTGTGTTCTGCAAGCGGTTATCAGTTTTCTCCTGAGTACTGAAAGACGAAAACTATGCAATTCGCGGACAGGAAAAGAAAAAATATTATAAAATGTGTTATACTGTAAAAATATATTTATCATGGAATTGTATACAGAAGCTAACACATTTTGAGGAGCAGCGATGATCAGGATTGCGATTATAGATGATGAAGAACCCATACGTGATATGGTAGTTCGTATTGTACAGCAAAATATTTATAAAGATAAAGGAGGAAAAAGTGAAGAAAATCAGTAAAGTTTTATTCGCTATAGCTGCAATCTGTATGCTGTTTACGGTCGCCTATTACGTTTTTAATCATGTGATCGACACTCCTTTTACAGGGGACAGTGTATTACAGGGAAAGAGCAAAACTCAAAACGAGAGTAAAACTCAAAGCGGGTCTGACACTCAGCTTCCAGTATCTGCAAATGGGATCGGAATTCTTCCTTATAGTAAAAATTTAAAGGAACCAGGTCAATATTTCGAATTGTTAGAGGGAGACCAGAATTCTGGATTACAGTGCAGTGTGAACAAGGTGGTTTTTACAAAAAATTCGATAGACACCGATGCGGTATATGCTGCCAAAGATGATAAATTTAACCCGATTCAGTTCGATGGGAATGGTAATATATTGAATGATTTTATGTATGTTTCTGTGAATGTAACACTTGAAAATACGAGTAATAAAGAAGTGGAAATTTATATGAACCGCTTTCAATGTGTTGTTATTGACCCGAAAACAAAGGATTCCGCAGATATTTATTACAATGGTGAGCTCCGTGGATATAAAACCCAGAAAGAGAAGCGGGAATATAATAAATCTTACGCCAGGAAGGTCATACTGCCAGGCGAAAAGTTTATTTCTGACCTGGTTTATATAGAACGGGAATCGGAGATAAAGGATAGAAGTGTTTATGTCAAATATTTTTGCAGTGGGGTGACTAATCCGGAATATGATAAAGGTTCTGTTTATGTGAGGCTGAAAGAATGACAGGTAAACTATTGAGGTTGGAATTAAAAAGAGGATTACGGAATAAAACAACATATCTTGCGCTTATCATTGGATGCGGCATTAGTTTGATTCACGTTGTACATAATATTATTCCCTATGCAGATATCTGGAATCAGATGTCTTTAAACCTAAAGTCGGACATGCAGTATCCATATTATTTGTTTGCCCAATGGATGTGCGGGAATAGCTATAATCTGGAAGGGTTTCTATATTTTATGATATTACCGCTGCTCGCAGTGATGCCAAACAGCCTTTCTTTTTATGCGGATAAGGAGAGCGGATACATCAAACAGATCTATACGCGGCTGGGGAGGGAGAGCTATCTGACGGCCAAGTTTGGAGCAGTTTTTTGCACAGGAGGAGTTATAATTGTCCTGCCTCTTATTTTGAACTTAGCTGTCTGCGCTATGTTTCTGCCTGCATTATATCCCCAGACACTGGCAGGAACTTTTATAAATGCTTCGGTCCTCTGGTATCATATTTATGAAATACATCCGATTTTGTATAATGCTATTTACTTATTTATTGATTTTATACTTGGCGGTCTGATTGCCACACTGCCGTTGTTTTTCAGCTTTTTTACAGAAAAGAAGTTTATGATTTTGTTAATGCCGTTTATCATGCATATCTTTATTTATTCGGTCTGTATGATGACAACAGATCCAAAAGCCGTACAATATTCCCCAGTTTACTTTGCGTTTGCAGCAATCGGATGTTCATCCATCTGGCTGCTTGTGATTTACGGAATCGGATATTTTTTGATGGGAGGAATTCTTTATTGGATCATAGGAAAAAGAGAAGATATATTTTAAGAAAACAGTACAGGGCGGATCTGAGTTTTGTTATTATATATATTTTTATCATTGCAGTACTTGTATATACATTTTTAGGAATCCAACTAAAGATATGGATTTTTTACGGTGAAAAGTATTGTCTGCTGGATTGTCTGCATGCCTTGGAAAAACCGTACTATTTCGGGATCACTGTTCTGCCGCTGACCTTGTTTGGAATACTTTCTGGAAGAAAAGTATTTACTTATCCTGCGTTTATCTTGAAATATGAAAGCTGTACTAAAATATGGAAACTGCTTTTGAATTCAATTGTGAGGAGATCGATTCTCTTTTCTGTTATTTTCAGCAGTACTGCCTGTCTTTTTTCGGCGCTGTCTTCCTATACAGTCGTGAACTGGCGTGAGGAAAGCTCTATGTTTTATCAGATAACGGGAACGTTTTATGAAGGGAGCGCTGTTTATGTGATCTTGCTCTTTTTCTTGTTCAATAGTATAAAATTTTGTCTGGCGGCTTTGTGTTTCACAGTTTTGGAAAATCTGTCTGGTGACAGTCTGTGGAGTGTTCTATTTTTAACGACAGTTGTAACTATAGAGTGGGTATCTGAAGATACGCAGATTTTTTTAAACTTATTTGCAATTTCTCAGACCCATTTTAAAATGTTGAGACATTCAGTTTGGATTCTGCTCTTAGGATTCGGTCTGCTCATTATACTATATCTGGGTGGGAAAAAGATCTGGAAAGAAAAGGAGTTCTATGGGAAATAAGCTGGCGCACTGGAAAAGGATTTTTCGTTATGAATGGAAAAGAAATATAGTCTCCAGGAAAATTCAGTATTTGCTGCCTGTTTTGATTGCACTTCAGGTGAATCTGCAGGTTTATCATCAATTTCAGGGATCATTGCCTCTGGAGCGGTACTGGGGGAGATTTTTAGAAGGGATGCATAGTCTGGCGAAGGGCAGCAGGACACAATTTTTAATTCCGGGAGACTGGTGTCTTTTTTTAATCATTCTTTTGTATGATACAGGCAGGTCCTCAAAAGATTTTACAGAAGGGATAGGAATGCAGGTTTTGCTCAGATCAGGGGACGCAGGCTCTTTATGGAGTGCCAAATGCCTGGTCTCTATGGGGAATACGCTGATATATTTTGCAAGCGCTTATCTAAGTATCTTTTTATTCTGTATATGGGAAACGCACAGTATAAAAGCAGCTTTATCTGCCAGTCCTTTCATGGATGCAAAGCAGACAGCAGTGCAGTTTATTTTTCCTGTTTTGGCAGCGTGTGTGATCGTTATCTGGCAGATGGTGATTTCTCTGTTGAGTAACTCTGTGATCGGAATTTTAAGTATGTGCATATTACTGATTACCTCGGCCTATTTGAAAAGCTGGATCTTGGTCGGCAATTACCTTATGAAACTCAGAATAAAAGAATTGGCCGAACTAGGGTTTACTTATAGGCAGATGGCAGCCTTTCTTCTGATTCTTCTGGCCGGGGGCATGATTGCCGGGAGAAAAGTGACAGGCAGGCTGGACTATATTCACGCGAAGGGAGACATGTAAATGGTGATTGAGATTAAGGATATTTCAAAAAAGATCGGAGATCAATCTGTGCTGAATCATATTTCTCTGCATCTGGAGTCAGGACATGTCTATGGATTAAAAGGAAGAAATGGTTCAGGAAAGACTATGCTCATGAGAGCGGTTTGCGGGCTGATTCGTTTCACGGAAGGTGAAATTGAGATTGACGGGGAAATTCTCCGCAAAGATATTACTTTTCCTGGCAGTGTAGGAGTTTTGATTGAAACACCGGGGTTTATAAATAATTTTTCAGGATATGATAATCTACAAATGATTACTTCCATTAAAGAGATTGTATCGAACGAAAGAGTAAAAGAAACAATGGAATTGTTAGGACTTGATCCTGCAGATAAGAAACCTTTCAGAAAATATTCTCTCGGGATGAAGCAGAAACTGGGAATCGCAGCAGCTATTGTTGAAAATCCCAAACTGGTGATATTGGACGAACCTACAAATGCACTGGATGAAAAGAGCAGACAAACGTTTAAAGAAATTTTAGGAGCGCTTCGTGAGGAAGGAGCGCTGGTACTGCTCAGCTGCCATGACTCGGAGGATCTGCTGGAATTGTCGGACCAGATCATTGAAATACAAGAGGGAAGGGTGGTATCCCAATGGAACGTAAGAGGATAAATATTGGACAGTGGAAAATGAAAAAGGGAAAAGCAGCATGTATCCTTATTCTGTTTTTGCTAGTCCTTGCATGGGGGCATCAGGTTTATGCTGTCAACAGGCTGATTCCTCAGACAGAAATCCGGGTTATGAAGGGGAGAAGATGGAATCCATGGAAGGATGGGATAGAAGTAAAGGTCAACAAAGCTGATTTTATGAGTGATTCTGCGATCCGGGAAACAAAAGGAACAGAGAATGTTCTATACAGTTATGAAATGAAGCTGATGTGGGTGGATCTCCAGATCAGGAACAGCCGCACAGAAGAAAAAATGGTGGATTTATTGGATATAGCAGCAGAATCCGAAGGATGGTGTAATATCCCTGATGTCCAATTCTATGATATATTAGGGGAATCTTCAAAACCGTTAAGACTAAATATAGAGCCTGGAGAAACATTGACGTATAGACTGCCATATTTGTTTGTAAAAGCAAATTTCCGCAACCCTGAATGGAAGAGGATAGAAGACAAAGATTACTATCTTACATTATCATTGTATCCTGAAAAGAAAATGATCCATGTTCCATGATTTAGATGTATTCATTTGGACTTATTATAAAAATCAGAATGAAAATAGAGATAAGGTGAATAATAAGAAGGATGATGCCAATTCTAAGGGCGCTCATCCTTTTTTTATACTGCTGCAGCTTATTAGAAAAGATGTAAAAAATAAGTTAAAATTCCATGTTCCATGATATAATTAAAATAATATCTCTAAAGGATGCGGTGATATACATATCCCGCAGTCAGTGCGGCGTAAGTGATTTTGGACGTCTGCATCTGCCAGCGGTTACAAAACAGGAAACTCGTTAATACTAAGTAGCAGTAAGTGCCGGGAGGAAAATGTTATGTTAGAAAAAGTGGATCTTACCAAATCGATGGAAAAAGAAGAGTACAAGGCTAAGATGCCCATGCTGGAGGCCAGGCTGGGGGAACTGCAGAGACAGTGCAAGGCTTTGAATATCCCTGTGATGATCGTGTTCGAGGGATTCGGTGCGTCCGGGAAAGGACTGCAGATCGGAGAGCTGATCCAGAGCCTGGATCCGAGAGGCTTTAAGGTATTTGCGATCAAGGAGGAGTCCGATGAGGAGCAGATGCATCCGTTTTTATGGCGTTTCTGGACAAAGACTCCTGAAAAAGGACGGATCGCCATTTATGACGGGAGCTGGTACAGAAAGGTATTGATCGAGCGTTTTGATAAGCGGACGAAGAAAAAAGACATCCCTGACATTTTCCAATCCATCTGTTCTTTTGAAAAGCAGCTTACGGATGATGGGTATGTCATGATCAAGCTTCTGCTTGACATTGATAAGAAGGAACAGAAGAAGCGTTTTCAAAAGTTAAGGGAGAACAAGGAGACGGCATGGCGCGTCAGCCAGGGCGACCTGGAACGGAACGCAAGGTATGAAGAATATGCGCAGATGATGGAGGAGATGCTGCATATCACGGATACAGATTATGCGCCGTGGACCATCGTTGAGGCCATGGACAGGCGGTTCGCCACGGTCAAGATCTATACGGTTGTGATCAAGGCCCTGGAAGAGCAGATTGAAAATAGGAAGAAAGCAAAAGCGAAAGAAAAGGCCGCTGAGGCTATCTCAGAGATGGATGAGGAGGGAAGGCGTGCTCCGGAAAGTGTTACGGAAAAAATCGATCAGAAGGAGCTTACGGAGTCGATCCTTGCCAGGGCAGACTTAAGTCTAAGCCTTAGTAAAAAGGAATATAAGGAGAAGCTGAAAAAGCTGCAGAAGAGACTGAGCCTCCTTCACGGAGAGCTGTACAGAAGAAGGATCCCGGTCGTGCTTGGATTTGAAGGCTGGGATGCAGGCGGCAAGGGGGGCGCGATCAAGCGGCTGACAGAGAAGATGGATCCCCGCGGTTTTGTGGTGAATCCAACTGCATCTCCGAATGATATTGAAAAGGCTCACCATTATCTGTGGCGTTTTTGGCAGGCAATGCCAAAGGCAGGGCACATCGCGATCTTCGACCGGACCTGGTACGGACGTGTGATGGTGGAGCGGATCGAGGGCTTTTGTACCAAGCAGGAATGGCAGCGGGCTTACAAGGAAATGAATGATATGGAGAAGGACCTTGTCAATTCCGGCGCGATCGTGATGAAATTCTGGATGCAGATCGATAAGGACGAGCAGGAACGCAGGTTTAAAGCGCGTCAGGAAAATCCCGAAAAGCAGTGGAAGATCACGGATGAGGACTGGCGCAACCGGGAGAAGTGGGATCAGTACGAGGAGGCAGTCAATGAGATGCTGCTTCGCACCTCTACAGAATACGCCCCATGGATCGTTGTGGAGGGGAATGACAAGTATTATGCGCGGATCAAGGTGCTTGAGACGGTAGTCGAGGCGATTGAAAAGCGGATTAAGCAATAATAAAAGGATATGGAGAAGATATACAGAATATAGTATATAGGATGGCAGAAGCGCGCCGATGTATCATATGACGCAGAACACGATGCACGCCCTGCCGAAAATGCGCCTAGGCGTATTTGTATCTCGACAGTCAGGATTCAGTGTGAAGGAGTGCCTATGACAATCAGAGAGCAGCTTGAGGAACGCGAATTGGAATATTTAAGTCCCTACGCAACATTCAGCAGGAATTCGAAGGGCAGGAAGAGGCCGGAGACAGAGTGCGATATCCGCCCCGTATTTCAGCGGGACCGTGACCGCATCCTGCACTGCAAATCTTTTCGCCGTCTAAAGCAGAAGACGCAGGTATTTCTGCTTCCCAAAGGGGATCACTACCGGACCAGGCTGACGCATACACTGGAGGTGTCGCAGAACGCCCGGACGATCGCCAAGGCACTTCGTTTAAATGAAGATCTGGTGGAAGCGATCGCTCTGGGGCATGACCTGGGACATACGCCCTTTGGGCATGCAGGGGAGAGGGCACTCAATGAGGTCTATCATTTCTCGCACAATGAGCAGAGCCTGCGGGTCGTGGACTGCGTGGAAAAGCAGGGTGCGGGGCTGAATCTGACCTGGGAAGTAAAAGACGGGATACTGAATCATCCCACAGCGGGGAATCCCCATACTTTGGAGGGACAGGTGATCCGTTTGTCAGATAAGATCGCCTATATCAACCATGATATTGATGATGCCATCCGGGGAGGGATCCTCGTGGAGGAGGATATCCCAAAGGAATTCAGAAAGGTACTGGGAGGCAGCAGTAAGGAACGGCTTAATAAGATGGTCCATGATGTGATCACAAACAGTATGGATAAACCGGCCATCATCATGTCTGAGCCTGTGAAAAACGCCATGATCGGACTGCGCAGCTTTATGTTCGAGCATGTCTACATGAATCCCAAGGCAAAGGGGGAGGAGGATAAGGCCGTCCATCTGATCGAGCAGTTATACGATTACTATATCCGCCATCTGGAACTGATGCCAAAGCAGTATCTCCAGGCGATCGACCGGCCGGGCAGCTGCAAGGAGCAGGTGGTGTGCGATTACATAGCAGGCATGACAGATAACTATGCGGTGAAGAAGTATGAAGAATTTTTTGTGCCGGAAGCATGGAAAAATTATTAACGGCAGAACGTAGACGGGAAAGAGTAAAAAAATTTTTGCCGGAAGTTGTTAAAATTAAAAGGAAATCAAAAAGATTTGTCGAATATATATAAGGTAGGGCTAAACAGCAGGAGGGCATCGAATGTATTATCCAGAGGAATTAGTTGAAGAAGTAAGAATGAAGAATGACATCGTGGATGTGATATCCGGTTATGTGCGTTTGCAGAAAAAAGGAAGTTCTTATTTTGGACTCTGTCCATTCCATAATGAAAAATCGCCCTCGTTTTCGGTGAGCCGTTCTAAGCAGATGTATTACTGTTTCGGCTGCGGAGCAGGAGGGAATGTCTTTACCTTCCTGATGGAGTATGAGAACTTTTCTTTTGTGGAGGCACTAAAATTCCTGGCTGACAGGGCAGGGGTAGAGCTGCCGGAGATGGAGTACTCTAAAGAGGCGAAAGAAAAGGCAGACCTCAGGGCCACGCTTTTAGAGATCAATAAGGTGGCGGCACAGTATTTTTATGTGCAGCTAAAGTCAGAGCAGGGGAAGATCGGATATACATATTTGAAGAACCGGGAGCTTTCCGATGATACGATCAAGGCCTTTGGCCTGGGATATTCGAATAAGTACAGTAATGATCTGTTTAAGTATCTCAGAAGCAAGGGGTACAGCGAGGACATGATCCGTCAGGCAGGATTGATCAATACGGACGAGAAGAACGGTGTGTATGATAAGTTCTGGAACCGGGTCATGTTTCCGATCATGGATGTGAATAACCGTGTGATCGGATTCGGCGGACGTGTCATGGGAGACGGCAAACCGAAATACTTAAACTCCCCGGAAACGGCGATCTTCGATAAGAGCCGGAACCTGTACGGGCTGAACCGGGCCAGGACATCCCGAAAACCGTATTTTCTCATCTGCGAGGGATATATGGATGTGATCTCCCTGCATCAGGCCGGGTTCACAAACGCGGTGGCATCTCTGGGAACGGCTCTGACAACGGGACACGCCTCTTTGATCAAAAGATATGTTCAGGAGGTTTATCTGACCTATGACAGCGATGAGGCCGGGACAAAGGCTGCCTTACGAGCCGTGCCGATCTTAAAGGAGGCAGGGATTTCTGCTAAGGTCATCCGTATGGATCCTTATAAAGATCCGGATGAATTTATCAAGAATCTGGGCGCGGAGGAGTTTGAGAAGCGGATCGGAAATGCGAGAAATGGATTCCTGTTCAGTCTGGAGATACTTGCGAAGGACTATGATATGGAATCACCGGAAGGAAAGACCGCATTTTTCAAAGAGACTGCAAAGCGCCTGATGAGTTTTGAGGATGAGCTGGAGCGGAATAATTATATAGAAGCTGTGGCAAAGGCATATAAAGTCAGCTCAGAGAGCCTGCAGAAGCTTGTGACCAAGACTGCGGTCACAGCGGGGATGGCAAAGCCGGCATCCCGTCCGAAGACGGCGTCTGGAGAACATAAACCAAAGGAGAGCGGGATCCTCGTTTCCCAGAAGCTGCTTCTGACATGGATGATCGAGGATGTGAAGCTCTTCGGCACGATCAAGAAGTACATAGGCCCGGATGATTTTACAGAAAAACTGTATCGTACGGTGGCAGAGGTTTTGTATGAGCAGTATGAGGCAGGAGAGTTGAATCCGGCAAAGATACTGAATCATTTTACAGCAGAGGAAGAGCACCGGGAAGCTGCTTCTTTATTCCATACAAAGATCAGGGAGCTTTCCACGAAGGAAGAGCAGGAGCAGGCGCTCAGGGAGACGATCCTTCGTGTGAAGAACAACAGCATTGATCACAGGACAATGCACCTGGAGCCGACAGACATGGCCGGGCTGCAGAGACTGATGGAAGAGAAGAGAAAGCTTGAGGATATAAAGAAACTGCATATTTCTATTGAATAAGGATAAAATAAAACAAGATAGCCCTATACCGCGGGGGTATAGGCGAAGGAAGGATGGACACATGGAAGAAAACACACAGAAATTTGACGAGAAGCTAAAAGAACTTGTTGCGTTAGGCAAGAAAAAGAAGAGTATCCTGGAGCTTCAGGAGATCAATGACTTTTTCAACGACATGGAATTGGACGCAGAGCAGATGGAGAAGGTGTTTGAACATCTGGAGTCAAATAATATCGATGTGCTTCGTATCAGCGGGGATGAGGACGATGTAGATGTTGAGGTCATTATTTCCGACGAAGATGAAGTGGATATGGAGAATATTGATCTTTCTGTGCCGGACGGGGTCAGCATTGAAGATCCGGTCCGTATGTATCTGAAAGAGATCGGTAAGGTTCCGCTTTTAAGTGCAGAAAGAGAGATTGAACTGGCACAGCGCATGGAGGACGGAGACGAGGATGCCAAGAAGGAACTGGCGGAGGCAAACTTACGTCTCGTAGTCAGCATTGCAAAGCGTTATGTCGGAAGAGGGATGCTGTTCCTGGATCTGATCCAGGAAGGAAACCTAGGTCTGATCAAGGCGGTAGAGAAGTTTGATTACCATAAAGGATATAAGTTCAGTACTTATGCGACATGGTGGATCAGACAGGCCATCACCAGGGCAATTGCTGATCAGGCAAGGACCATCCGTATCCCGGTGCATATGGTGGAGACGATCAATAAACTGATCCGTGTGTCCAGACAGTTACTCCAGGAATTAGGACGTGAGCCTATGCCGGAGGAGATCGCGAAGGAACTGGACATGCCGGTGGACCGTGTGCGTGAGATCTTGAAGATCTCCCAGGAGCCGGTATCCTTAGAGACCCCGATCGGTGAAGAGGAGGACAGCCATTTGGGAGATTTCATCCAGGATGACAACGTACCTGTACCGGCAGAGGCGGCAGCACAGACCTTGTTAAAGGAACAGTTAGACGAGGTTCTGGATACACTGACAGACAGAGAACAGAAGGTTCTGCGCCTGCGTTTCGGAATGAACGACGGAAGAGCGAGAACGCTGGAGGAAGTTGGAAAAGAGTTCGATGTTACCCGTGAACGTATCCGCCAGATCGAGGCGAAGGCACTCAGAAAGCTGCGCCACCCAAGCCGCAGCCGCAAGCTGAGAGATTATTTGGATTAAATATATGGAACTTTCAAAGAGATTACAGGCAGTTGCCGATCTGGTGACTGCCGGATATAAAACAGCGGATATAGGTACAGACCATGCCTATATCCCTATTTATCTTGTGGAACATCATATTGTACCGTCCGCGGTTGCCATGGATGTGAATGACGGTCCCCTTAAGCGGGCGGAAGCGCATGTCAGGGAGAAGGGGCTAAAGGAGCAGATCAGCCTGAGGCTTTCAGACGGCTTTGGGGCACTGCGGCCCGGGGAGGCAGATGCGGCTGTTTTAGCAGGCATGGGCGGCGGTCTGGTCATGAAGATCCTGAAAGACAGCTGGGATGTGACCATGGACTTAAAGGAATGCATCCTGCAGCCACAGTCGGAGATCGCAAAAGTGAGAGCCTTTCTTTTAGAGGAAGGTTTTTTGTTTCTTGCGGAGGATATGGTATTGGAGGATGGGAAGTTTTATCCGATGATGAAGGTAAAGCCTCCGAAAGCAGAGGAACCAGAACATATGGGACGGATGAGTGCCGGGAAGATTTCCCGGCAGAATGGAAGCTGGTCAGAAGTGGAAATTATATACGGAAAGCTGCTGCTGGAAACGAAGAACCCGGTATTGAAGCAGTTCCTTGAAAAAGAGATCCGTATAAAGACAGAGATACTGAAGAATTTAAAAGAACAGGACAGTGAACATGCAAGAAAACGCATGGATGAATTGAGCCTGGAACTTTTACAGGCACAGAAAGGGATGGAATATTATGCTGTGTAAAGAGATCATGCAGGTAATCGAGGCCGCATATCCAAAGAGTGCGGCACTGGCTTTTGACAATGTGGGCCTGCAGGCCGGGCGGACTGAAAAAGAGGTGAGAAGAGTATATCTGGCGCTGGATGCCACCGACCAGGTGATCGAGGCGGCTGTGGCGGCAGGTGCAGATATGCTGATCACACATCATCCGCTGATTTTTTCTCCGTTGAAAAGTGTGACGGATGAAGACTTTATAAGCAGAAGAATCTTAAAGCTGATCCAGGCGGACCTTTCTTATTATGCGATGCATACGAATTATGATGTCCTTGGGATGGCAGAGCTTTCAGGAGACATCCTGGGGCTTACAGACACTGAGGTTCTTGACATCACTTCCGGTACGGAGGAAAAGCCGGAGGGGATCGGGCGCATCGGAAGTCTTGGGGAGTCTATGACATTAAGGGAATGCTGTGGCTATGTGAAAGACCGGTTAAAGCTTGGTTCTGTGAAGGTATTCGGAGACATGGAAAGCCAGGTCGGCAGGCTGGCTGTCTCACCGGGATCGGGTAAGAGTGCTGTTAAGCCTGCAGTCTCAAAGGGCGCAGATGTGCTTGTGACCGGAGATATCGGACACCATGATGGTCTGGATGCCGTGGAGCAGGGACTTTCTATTATTGATGCGGGGCATTACGGGACAGAATATATTTTCATAGAGGATATGAAGAGATTTCTGGAACAGAAGCTGTCCTGCCTGGAAGTTGTGACAGCACCGGTGGTGCATCCGTTCCAGGTGTTTTGATTTTTCGGACGATTTTGAGTGATATGCCAAATGAGCTGCATATAGTATAAAAGAATATCTGTTGGATGAAATTCATGAAACTGGACTTACCAGACCAAATTGTCAGGCAGGATATCCTGCGGAAAGGAAGCGTTATGGCGGCGAAAATATGTACAGTGCGGATTGGAAATGAGACGAAGGAATATGAGGCAGGAGTTACTTATCAGCAGATCGCGCAAGATTTCCAGGAAAAATATGAGCATCAGATCGTGCTCGTATTTGTAAACCAGTTCCGGCTCCAGGAATTGGATAAGGCGCTGGAGGAAGATTGTGAGATCCAATTTTTAACGACAGCAGATCCGATCGGATTTGAAACATACAAGAGAAGCCTCTGCTTTATGATGGTCAAAGCAGTACACGATGTCGGAGGGCATGATAAGGTAGAGCGTGTCAGAATCCATTTCTCATTGAGCAAGGGGTATTTCTGTACGATCGAGGGTGATGTGGAATTGAATCAGGACTTTCTAAGCAAGGTCGATATGCGCATGCAGGAGCTGATAGGGGAGCGGATTCCGATCGAAAAGCGTTCGATCCACACCACGGAGGCTGTGGAGCTTTTCAGAAAGCATGGGATGTTTGACAAAGAAAGGCTGTTTGAGTACAGACGTGTATCCAAGGTCAATATTTACAGCATGAATGAATTCGAAGACTACTATTATGGCTACATGGTGCCCGATGCCGGGTATCTGAAATATTACGCATTGTACTTATATGACGGCGGGTTTATCATTCAGATGCCGACAAAAGAAGAGCCGGAGAAGGTGGAGCCGTTCGCTCCGATGCCAAAGCTGTTTGAGGTTCTGAAAAAGTCCATTGCGTGGGGAGATCTCCAGGGAATTGATACGGTCGGGGCACTCAATGATATGGTGACCCAGCATGACATGAGTGAGGTCGTGCTGGTGCAGGAGGCATATCAGGAGCGGCAGATCGCCGAGATCGCCAAGCAGATCGCTGACAGGCCGGATGTGAAATTTGTGCTGATCGCGGGTCCGTCATCTTCCGGGAAGACCACATTTTCCCACCGACTGTCTATTGAGCTTAGGGTAAATGGAATGCGTCCGCACCCGATCGCTGTAGATAATTATTTTGTAGACCGCGAGCAGACACCAAAGGATGAAAATGGTAATTATAACTTTGAATGTCTGGAAGCCATTGATGTCAAACAGTTCAACGAAGACATGCAGGCGCTGCTGGCAGGAGAGGAAGTCAACCTTCCTATCTTTGATTTCAAGGAGGGGAAGAGGAGATATGGGAACAACCCCAAGAAGCTGAATTCAAATGATATCCTTGTTATCGAGGGAATCCACTGCCTGAATCCAAAGCTGACAAAAAGCCTGAACAATGCAAATAAGTTCAAAATATACATCAGTGCGCTGACCCAGCTGAACATTGATGAACATAACCGTATCCCGTCCACAGACGGACGCCTAATCCGAAGGATTGTCCGGGATGCAAGGACCCGGGGAACGTCAGCACGGAACACCATTGCAATGTGGCCTTCCGTGAGGAGAGGGGAGGAGGAGAATATCTTCCCGTATCAGGAAGAGGCAGATGTGATGTTCAATTCTTCTCTCTTGTATGAACTGGCTGTGTTAAAGCAGTATGTGGAGCCGCTTTTATTCGGGATGGGGAAAGACTGTCCGGAATATGTGGAGGCAAAAAGGCTGCTGAAATTCTTTGATTACTTTGTAGGGATCGGGAGCGAGCCTGTACCGACGAATTCACTTTTAAGAGAGTTTATCGGCGGGGGCTGCTTTAACGTATAGCAGATCCGCATTACTGGCCCCGGCAATCCGAACCATATAAAAGAGAATACAGGATCATATGATTTTGAACTCCTCAGACTGTAGACAAAACGGTTCGCAAACATGACGTTGCGAACCGTTTTGTCTACAGTTTTATTATTATAGTATATATTTATTATGTAATTTTTCAGTATAATAAATAAAAACTTAGTAAATATTCGATATTATAATTTTACATTATAATTTATCTGAATACATGATATAATATTTACATTAATATAATCACAGAGGGGGTTCATTATGAAATGAGTAAAAAAATAAATCGAATAGAATTCGTTGTATTTTTTTTATTGACTTTTGGAATGTCCATGTTTTGTGGGAGCCTCATCTATTTTGGAATTTATGAAAATTCAGAAAAAATTTCAACGTTTATGATGTTAACACCTGCAACTGGAGTTGTATTGGCTAAGATGTGTTCGAGGAGTGAAAAAAAAGAAATAAGCCGGTTACATAAAATGATAATCACTGTTTTTGGAATTACTTTATTTGGGCTGGTATTAAGAGCAACAGGTGTTATAAATGAACAGTTGTTTAATACTTTTCTTTATATACCCGTATTCGTAATAAGTACCATTGCGTTCATATACTCCTGGGTATTTTGTCCAGAATTAAGTCCCTTTAAAAATATAAAAGGCAATGTGAAGTATCTTTTGATTTATGCTACAATAAATATTGCGGTGGTTTTGATCATGAATTTAAAAGGAGTTGATTACAGGCTTTTCATGGGACTTTGTTTATCGTTTGCATATTTTCCTACCCAGTGTTTGCTTACATTTGGGGAGGAGTATGGGTGGAGAGGATATCTGCAGCCGTTGCTTCAAGAAAAATTTGGAAAGCGTTGGGGCGTTATTTTAGTTGGAATCCTCTGGCAGATATGGCATGTACCATTTTATTTTCCAGATAAGTTTTGGGATGGGAGAATATTGTTTGCGAGATTTATATTTCTTCCGGCACTTTCAGTAGTCTTAGGATATGTATACATGAAAACAGAAAATGTATGGTTGGTTGCGTATATGCATTTTATAATGAATCTAATTTTAGGAGGTTTCCTGCCTGTTTATACGGATATACGTTATCCGGTTGCCTTGCTTCTTATTTCTTGTATCTGGTTTTTACTTCTCTTCACAAAAGAATACAAAAATACCAAGCAATAGGAGCAGCAGGCTTCTCTGCTGTGTAAATTAACTTAAAAATGTTATAATCCAAAAAATCAGGAGGCGGAGTATATGAAGAAAACAGCGGACTACTTTGGTGCAGCAATTGGTTTTATAATTTCGTGCCTGATTCTTTTTGGCAGGTGGATACATTTTCAAGGAGCAGGATATACAATTTTCGGTTTTGGCTGCAAGGTCCATAAATATGGAGGAATCGTTCCCTTTTCGAAGGTGTTCGAAAATGCGGAAACAGTGGCAGCTACGGGAAGGAGTATTGTTCCGGCATATTTTTTCCTTTTCCTTCCTATTCTGCTTGCGGTGGTGCTTATTGTAAGATCAGTACTTCTTATAAAAGGGAAAAAAGTGAGTGTGCTCACGAATTTCGCCTATTGGATTGGTCTTTTTTATCTGATGACTGTGTTTTTAGCACCGTATTGTATCAGTGTGCCCTTCTTTGCTTCTCTTTTTCTGATGCTCGCAGATTATATTGGTACAAGGCTGATCCTGGAAGGGGCAGAGATGAGCAGGCAGGCTCGTGAGCTTAAACAAAGGGAGAGAGAAGCAAAACTAGATAAAATTCGGCGGATGCATTTCCCAGGACGGTATTCCAAAGATTTTTACGAGGTAGTATTTGCTAATTTCCGAAGCAATTTAAGGGGGTATCTTCTATTTATCGTGGCGGCCTCGGCTTCCGTGGCTTTGTTTTATGTCTTATTTGGTGCACTTGTTTTAATCTATAGGATGAACCCGGATCTAAATCTGATGATGTCCAGTGGGATTTTTAAAATTTTCAGTGAGGTACTTAATATAGTAGTTTTTCTTTCTGTCATGCTGCTGGTGCTGATTATTTCCAATTACATAAAAACTCGTATGAAGAACTATGGGATTTTTCTAGGCCTTGGTATCCGCAAAAAGACACTGTGGTTGGTCATTGCCCTGGAATATGTAGTATGTATTTTGTCCTCATTAGCTGTTGGATTGCTTCTGGGAAATTTGGGGTTCCCAGTTTTAAAATACCTTTATCTACAAAGTCAGGGAATAGAAATGGACGTCCCAACGGCATATCAAGCGGTGACATTAGTAACAGCAATTGTCTTTTTGCTAATGACGGGGCTTGCGACATTAATTAATTATCATTTATTTGAAGGGGTGGATATCACCTCTTCTGCGGTCAGCGCGGCCAAGAAAGAAGGCATGCCCAAGAATCACCTGTTTCTGGGTCTGTTTTACGGATTATACTGCATTTATGCAGGAATACGTGGGTTTATATATGGACATTGGATGGAAGGACTGTCCAGAGTGGCAATTCTGCTTTTTGGGGCCCTTCTTATATTATATTGCGGAGGGGGAAAGCTGGTCCCATGGTTCCGAAAGAACAAAGAACGTTACTTTAAGCATATGTTCCGGGTACTTCCATGGAAATACCGGTTTAAGACGAACGCGAAATACCTGTTCCTTTTATTCACAATCCAGACGCTGGCATTGTCGGTCTATCTGCCGCGTCTTAGTTCCTGCTTGATTTCAGCCCATGGGGAAGAGCTTTATCCTTATGATTTTGTATGTATGGCACATGAGGAGGATTCAGAGTTTTTCCAGGAGATGAAAAAAGACTATGATATCCAGATGGAGACATATCCTATGGTGAGAATCGATACCCTGCTGTCAGAACCGTTTTCCTTTAACACGTTGATTAGTTCGACAAATGGGGGGATGTTCTTTCCATTGGGACAGCAGGTCGGGATTTCAGAGACTACCTATCAAAAGCTAAAAGCAGAAGCTGCCCCAAAGGATAAAAGCACCCTTCATTTAAAGGGGAAGGAAATCCATGTGGTCTTTCAACAAGATTCTTCTCAGAGGGCCCGGCTTCTGGACTGGTATGTTTCTCCGATGGAGCGTTTGGGATATGATCCACATCTGCGAGCAGGCAGAATCTGTTATTATGATCTTCTTACCCGTGATACCCTGTATCCGGCTTATCAGATCAAAAGTCAGGAAAAACGGATTTTGACAGGGATGTTCCATAATGGTGACCAGGAAAATATCGTCGTATTTTCAGATGAGCATTTTGAGGCTCTTCTTGAATCTGTGAAGAAGAGACTTGACAAGGAACCGTCTCCGACGCAGCTGGTCACACTTCATACTGCCAAAGAAGATGATCAGGAGATTTCAGACAAACTAACAATCTTTTCGCAGAAAAATGCTTCGGATTCAGCCTGGGATGCTACAATTCTCCCTTATTATGCAAAGCAGGTACAGAAGCCCCTGGCAGAAGGCGAAAGGTTCTTTAAAGAAATTGCCTTTTCAGCAACTATATTTATTATGCTGTTGAGCAGCTTATTTATCTTTTATCTGAAATTCAGTCTGGATATTGATGACCTCCGGCGTAGAAATGGGCTTTTGGAAGCAATTGGGATGGGGAGAAAAGGAAGGGGACGCGTTATACGCAGCGAAATGGCAATGCATTCTCTGTGGCCGCTTCTCTTTGCCACTGCAATCTCGGTTATTTTCTTCACGGTACTGCCTGCGATGAGATTATTTAGCAGAATAGAAATGCAATACTATTATATTACACAGCTAAGTCTTCTTTTGATCTACACACAGGTTTATCATTTAGGAATACATTTTCTGGAAAAACATTTTATAAAGGTGATCTGTGCATAAGCAGGATCATACAGGTGCAAACATCAGGTTTTACGAAAAAGAAGGGCTGACTGCTCTTCGCAGAAATGATGATAATAATTATAGGGAGTATCCCGTGGAAAACCATGTGCTGAAAGGCACCCGGTTCCACGGGATACTCCGATTCTTTGGTAAAAGACTTAAAAATGTTCTCTTTTATTTTGATTTCACTTCTCTCCAAAGCTGGTTATACACCGCATCATTTTCATCCCCCAGGAATTTGAAGGTCTCGCAGTTAATTAAGTCTTGTGGTTCCGGGAATGCGATCCTGCTTTCCCTCATCCAGTCCTCCTCGATGAGCTTACGTCCCTCGGAGTTCGGGATCGAGTAAGTGATATAGTCAAAGTTCATTTTTGCGATCTCAGGTCTGCAGAGGAAGTCGATAAACTTTTCTGCATTTTCTTTATGCTTGGCATTTTTTGGGATGACCCAGGAATCGATCCAGAGGTTAGATCCTTCCTTCGGGATCACATACTCCAGATCCGGGTTCTCCATCTTTGTATAAAGCGCCTCACCGGAGTAGATCACACCGATGGCGGCTTCATTTCCGATCATCTTATCACGCACCTGGTCGACGACATAGGCCTGAACCAGAGGCTTCTGCTTGATCAGAAGGTTCTTTGCGGCCTCCAATTCATCCAGGTCTGTAGAATTGAGCGAATATCCAAGATACTTTAAGGTTACGCCGAAAGCATCTCGGACGCTGTCCTGCATCAGGATACTGTCCTTGTATTTCGGATCCCAGAGAACGCTCCAGCTGTCGATCGGCTCATCCACCATTTTCTTGTTATACAGGATTCCCACCGTGCCGAAAAGATATGGTACAGAGTACTTGTTTTCCGGGTCAAACTGGCGGGACTGTTCCATATAAGTGCTGTCAATATATTTGATATTCGGCATATTGTCAAAATTGATCTCTGCCAGCAGATCGTTTTCGATCATACGCTGAACCATGTAATCTGACGGGCAGACTACATCATAGGCAATGGCCCCGGATTGTATTTTGGGATACATGATCTCATTCGTTTCATATTCCTCGTAGACCACGTCGATTCCGGTCTCTTCCTCAAATAGGTTCAGTACCTCCGGGTCAATATATTCGCCCCAGTTATAAACGATAACCTGGTTGCTGCCGGCAGCGTCATTCTGTGAGCCATAGAAAAATCCTCCGGCGATGATCACAATGACCATTGCAGTTGGAACCAGTTTACGGAAAATAAATCTGGTTACCCGGTGTCTTTTCCTGATCTCCATTTTCTGTGCGGAGGAGCTTTCCTTTTTCTCTGGTGTGATGTTTACCAGGAATAAAAGCACAAGCACTGTGATGAACATGATCGTGGAGAGCGCATACATCTCCGGTTTGATCCCTTTTCTGACCTCACTGTAGATCTTGGTGGAGAGAGTGTCGACCCCCGGCCCCTTTGTGAAGTGTGTGATAACAAAATCATCCAGTGACATGGTAAATGCAAGCAGGAAACCGGAAAATACCCCCGGCATGATGTCCGGAAACACGACCTTGAAGAAGGCATATACCGGAGAGGCACCCAGATCCAGGGCAGCTTCATAGGTATGCTTGCTTGTCTGCTTGAGCTTCGGCATAACGCTCAGGATGACATAGGGAATATTAAATGTAATATGTGCCAGCAGGATCGTCTTGAATCCCAGTGAAAAACGGAATGCGATAAATAAAAGCATCAAAGAGATACCAGTTACGATATCGGCATTCAGCATGGGGATATTCGTAACCCCCATCATAAATGTACGGAACTTCGGCTTCATTGCCTGGATTCCGATGGCAGCGGCAGTACCGATGATGGTTGCCACCAGTGCAGATACAAGCGCAATGATCAGCGTTGTATACAGTGCGTTCATGATATCCTGGTTCTGGAACAGGGCAACATACCATTTCCCTGTGAACCCGCCCCATTTGGAACGTGATTTGGAGCTGTTAAAGGACAGCACCATCAGCGTGACGATGGGAGCGTAGAGCAGGATAAAAATTAAGATTAAGTAAAACCGTTTCAGACCGTTTTTTATCAAAATGCAGTTCCCTCCCCGTCTTTATCATATTTGGCGATCAGCGCCATGCTTGCGATGATGAAGATCATCAGAACAAGAGAAAGCCCGGAACCGACATTCCAGTTGCTTCCCTGTTTAAATTCCTGTTCAATGACATTTCCGATCAGAAGGATCTTGCTTCCACCGAGCAGGTCCGAGATGACGAATGTGGTCAGGGATGGTACAAAGACCATGGTGATCCCACTGATGATCCCGGGGATGCTTAAAGGAAGGATGATCTTGGAAAATGTCTGCATGTTATTCGCCCCCAGATCACGGGCAGCGAAAATAACGTCCTTATCGATTTTGGAAAGGACATTATAAATCGGCAGTACCATAAACGGCAGGAAATTGTATACCATGCCGAGTACGATCGCATATGGTGTATTGATCAGTGTCTGCTCAGGCAGATGGAAGAACTCAAGGATCATGTTGATGATCCCGTTTTTCTCCAGCAGATTCTGCCAGGCAAGGGTTCTGAGAAGGAAGTTCATCCACATGGGCAGGATGAAGATCAGAACGATAAAGCTTGTCTGATTCACGGACCTCTCAGAAAGAATCATTGCCAGGGGATATGCGAGCACAAGGCAGATCAGCGTACTGATAAAGGAGAGCAAAAGGGCAAGCCCCAGCGCTTTCAGGTTCTCAGGTGTCGTGATCCTGGCAAGGTTCATGAATGTAAAGTGTCCCTCTTTTGTGGTAAGGCCATAGTAAACGATCATCAGAAGAGGGATGATGATAAATGATGCCGCCCAAAATAGATAGGGCCCGGTCAATAATTTTCTATTCTTCAATTCCAACAGCCTCCGCATCTTCAGATTCTGGTTTCTTCATGATCTGAATATCAAATGGGTCTACTTTGATACCTACTTCTGTTCCCACAGGGAACATGTCTGTGCTGTGTACCAGCAGTTCATAATTATTGGCAAGGACCTCCATCTCATAATGGACTCCTTTGAAGATCAGGTGTGTGACAACGCCCTCAATGATGCCTTCTTCCGGTTTGACCAGATCGATATCCTCCGGGCGGATCACTGCATCTACCGGCTTGTTGCGTCCAAAGCCCACATCCACACACTGCCAGGTGGCCCCCAGCATTTTCACGACCTTATCCTCCACCATGGTAGCGGGAAGGATATTACTGTCTCCGATAAAATCGGCTACGAATGCATTCTGCGGTTCATTATAAATGTCCTCAGGAGTCCCGATCTGCTGGATATAGCCCTGGTTCATGACGACGATGGTGTCTGACATGGTCAGAGCCTCCTCCTGATCGTGGGTAACATAGACAAAGGTGATTCCCAGCTCGTTCTTCAGCCGGATCAGTTCATACTGCATGTCCTGCCGAAGCTTTAAATCCAGTGCTCCCAAGGGCTCATCCAGCAGAAGCACCTTTGGCTCGTTTACGATGGCCCTGGCAATGGCGATACGCTGCTGCTGACCGCCGCTTAATGAATCCGGGGTCCGGTTTTCATAACCCTCCAGATTGACCAGCTTCAGAGCATAATGGATCTTATCCTCGATGTATCCCTTTGTTTTGCCCTTGATCTTTAAGCCGAAGGCAATATTCTCCGCGATAGACATATGGGAGAAGAGTGCGTATTTCTGGAATACCGTGTTTAACTGGCGCTTATTCGGCGGCAGTGCATTAATATTCTTGCCGTCGAAAATGATATCACCGGAATCCGGGGTCTCAAATCCTCCGAGAATCCGAAGAAGGGTAGTTTTACCACATCCGCTGGGTCCGAGAAGGGTGAGAAATTCATTCTCGCGGATATACAGGTTCAATTCATCCAGAACCACATTTTCACCAAATGATTTTGTAATATTCACAATATCAATCAACTTATTTGACATTTTAATCCTCCGTATAATAGGCTTTTATTTTATCCAGCCGGCTGCTCATGTTGACAAGGAGCAGATCCGCAAGTGTGATCGCTGTCATAGCCTCCACAACTACGACGGCACGTGGTACGATGACCGGATCATGTCTTCCGTGGATCGTAAGTGTTGTCTCTTCACCAGCTTCTGTTACCGTGTGCTGGCTCTTTGCTATAGAGGGCGTCGGTTTTACAGATGCCCGGACAAGAAGGGGAGAACCATCGCTCATCCCTCCGAGAACACCGCCACTATGGTTCGTCTTTTTTACAATGTGTCCTTCTTTTTTTGCGAAGGGATCATTATTAATACTGCCAAGCGAAGAGGCGGCTGAAATACCGTCACCGATTTCTACGGCCTTCACGGCACCGATGGACATAACAGCCTGTGCAAGGCCTGCGTCCAGTTTGTCGAAAACAGGTTCCCCAAGTCCGGCAGGAAGGCCTTGTACAAGACATTCGATCGTGCCCCCGCAGGAATCCTGATCCTGGATCATCTGATCCAGATATGCGGCGGCCTGTTCGGCGGCTTGGTTGTTCGGCATATAAAGCTTGTTTTCAGCTATTTCATGAAAACGATAATCTTCGTCTGGAACCGTAACGGGTCCGACTGACTTTGCATAGGTAGTAAACGTGATTCCCATTTCATTTAATAATAAGGAAGCAATGGCTCCCGCAGCGACCCTTCCGATTGTCTCCCTGCCGGAGGAACGGCCGCCGCCTCGGTAATCACGGAATCCGTACTTTTGTGTAAAAGTATAATCTGCATGTCCGGGCCGGTAAGTGTAAGCGATATTCCCGTAATCTCTGGAGCGCTGGTCCTGATTGACAACCAGCAGGGAAATCGGTGTCCCCGTCGTTTTTCCTTCAAAGACACCAGAAAGAATCTTGACCTGGTCTGTCTCCTGTCGTTTTGTTGTATATTTGCTCTGTCCCGGCTTTCGGCGGTTTAGATATCTCTGTATATCATCTTCGCATAATGTAAGCCCGGCAGGACAACCATCCACAACAGCACCGACTGCGGCACCATGGGATTCCCCCCAGGTAGTTACGCGGAATAATTTACCAAATGTTGATCCACTCATGTAAATACCCCTTTCTATTTTGCATATAGACCTATTATATAAGAAGTTGTATCAGCACGCAATCCTAAATTTTCATAACTATTCAGCCATGCGGTAATATTTATAGAAACCAGGCGTGTGAGCTGGCTCCCAAAGCCTGATTTCTATAAATATTACCATACGGCGTTTAGCCGAAGCGAGAAGGAGAGGCAATGCCTCGGAATCGAGCTTGCATGGGTGAATAGTTATAAGCATGGATGGCGGACAGTTCTTAATTTTCTTTAAATTCATACTTTTTTACTGTACATTTACTATGATTCGTAATATAATGTGGACTAGATATTGATTTAAAAAAGGGGAGTAATACTAAATGAGCGAACGAGACATGACAAAATCAAACGGTTTCCGCGCAGAAGAGAAAGATTTAGATGAAGAGTACTACTTTGATGAAATAGATGAAGCAGATGAGGATTATTATCTGGACGATGAAATAGACGAAGAAGATGAAGACTATTTCTTTGATGAAGAAGAGGAACCGGAAGAAGACGAATATGAAGAGCCTGTAAAACCTAAAAACAATGAGAGGACAAAGAAGTCCGGTGCAAAGTCCGGCGAAGAGGCTGATAAGGCACAGTCCGGCAAGAATGGGAATGTGAAGAGACAGAACGCACCGAATGTGATCCCAGTTCAATCAAAGGGAAAGAAGAAAGGCCCTGTTAAAAAGGAGCGTTTTGATGCCGATACAGATTTTGTAGAGGACCTGGATGATCTTTTCCCGGATGAAGAACCAAAGAAGAGGTCAAGAAAAAAGAAAGATGGCTCTAAGAAGAGCGGTAAGAAGATCTGGATCATTTCAGGCTCCATCGTGGCAGCTCTGGTGCTGATCTATATCGGTGTGTCTGTATTTTTTATGAGTCACTTCTATATTAATACGGAGATTAATGGGAAAGACTTCTCAGCCAAAACGGCGGCGGATGTAGAGGAATATCTGAAAACTCAGGTGAAAGATTATAAGCTGGTCGTAAAAGAGAAGGATAATAAGTCGGACACCATAGAGGGTTCAGAGATCGGACTTACTTATAAGGAAAATGATGACATTGAGAAGGCGTTGAAGAAACAGAATGGCTTTGCATGGCCGGCTGCATTTTTTTCAAAGAATTCTTCCAAGGTGACGATCGAGGTATCCTTTGATGATAGTGCCTTAGATAATGCTATCGCAGGCCTGCAGGCGGTGACAGCAGAGCAGGTGCCAGCGAAATCTGCTTATCCGAAGTTTAATGGTGAGAAGTATGTGATCGAGCCGGAAGTGATTGGCACTGCCGTGAATGTGGATGTGCTCAAAGAAAAGGTGCACCAGCATATCAATGAGTTCCAGAAAGAACTGGATATGGAAAAGGAAGGATGCTATTCCGAGCCGAAATATACATCGGATTCAGAAGAAGTCAAGAAGGCATGTGATGAACTGAACAAATATGTCAGTGCAAGTATTACATACACGATGACGGAGCAGGTAGTGGTAGATAAGACCTTAATTTCCCAATGGCTTTCTGTGGATGATAATATGAAGGTGACATTTAATCAAGACGCAGTGAAGGGATGGCTTACCGAATTCGGTGATAAGTATGACACAGTAGGGACGACCAGAACCATCACGACTCCAACAGGAAAGACCGCAGAGGTGTCCGGTGGGACATACGGCTGGTCAATAGATGAGGATACGGAATTCGAGGCCTTGGTCAACAGTATCAAGAATGGTGAGACCGTGTCAAAGGAGCCGGCATATTATCAGACTGCGGCGGCACATGCACCGCAGGACTGGGGCAATACCTATGCGGAGGTGGATCTGTCCGCACAGCATATGTGGTATATCGTAGACGGAAATGTGGCGATGGAATCAGATGTTGTGACAGGCCTTCCGACACCGGAAAAGGAGACGACAGCAGGTGTATTCAGCATTCTGGAAATGCAGCGGGATAAGACACTTGTCGGTGAGATCGATCCGGAAACAGGAAAGCCGGAATATGAAACACCGGTTACCTTCTGGATGAGGATCACCTGGTCAGGAATCGGATTCCATGATGCAACCTGGCAGCCTGGATTCGGCGGAGATCTGTATACATCTATCGGGTCACACGGATGTGTCAATATGCCTTACGGGCAGGCCGAGACTCTGTATAGTATGCTGTCGGTCGGAACTCCCGTGATTGTTCATTATTAGAATGAGATATAAGATGATCTTCCCTGCGGGGAAGATCATCTCATGAAAAGCTGGTATTTTACCAAGGGATTCAGACAAGAATGAAAGGTAAGGAAATAAAGGAAGCTATGTACGAATTAATCAAAAGAGACGGTCTTGCTAAGCGGGGCCGTTTTCACACGGTTCACGGAGTTATCGAGACTCCGGTATTTATGAATGTAGGAACTGCTGCGGCGATCAAGGGTGCGGTTTCTACCGATGATCTGAGAGGGATCAAGACCCAGGTGGAATTATCGAATACCTACCATCTGCATGTCCGCCCCGGAGATGAAGTTGTTAAAAAAATGGGCGGCCTGCACAAGTTTATGAATTGGGACAAGCCGATCCTTACGGACTCCGGTGGATTCCAGGTGTTTTCACTGGCGGATTTACGGAAGATCAAAGAGGAAGGAGTCCATTTTCATTCCCATATAGACGGCCGCAAGATTTTTATGGGGCCGGAGGAAAGCATGCGCATCCAGTCTAATCTGGCATCTACCATCGCAATGGCCTTTGACGAGTGCCCGTCCAGCATCGCGGACCGGGAGTATATGAGGGATTCCGTAGCGCGGACAACACGATGGCTTAAGAGGTGCAGGACAGAGATGGACCGGCTCAATTCTCTGCCGGATACGATCAACAAAGAACAGCTTCTGTTCGGAATTAACCAGGGAGGCATTTACGAGGAGATCCGTATCGAGCATGCAAAGCAGATCACAGAGCTGGACCTGCCGGGGTATGCAATCGGCGGTCTTGCGGTAGGAGAGAGCCATGAGGAAATGTACCGTATCCTGGACGCAGTCGTGCCTTACCTGCCGGTGGAAAAGCCCACATATCTGATGGGGGTCGGTACTCCGGCCAATATCCTGGAAGGTGTGGAAAGAGGCGTTGACTTTTTTGACTGTGTGTATCCGACCAGAAACGGAAGGCACGGACATGTATATACCAACCATGGAAAACTCAACCTTTTTAACGCAAAATTTGAACTGGATGACAGACCGATCGAGGAGGGATGCCAGTGCCCGGCATGCAGAAGCTACAGCCGGGGATATATCCGTCATCTGTTAAAGGCGAAAGAAATGCTGGGAATGCGCTTATGTGTCCTGCATAATCTGTATTTTTATAACACAATGATGGAAGAGATCCGGGCAGCCATAGAGGCTGGAGAATTTAAGTCATACAAGAAAAAGAAGCTGGAGGGCATGGAGCAGGGGAAAGATTCATGACCTTAAGTCAGGATATGGCAAAAGAAACGTAAAAAAGGCAAAAAAGTGGCGGAAATTCCAAAAGAATACTTGAAGATTTCTCCATTTTTGTGTATAGTTAACTTATTGTTTTGAAGATAGTAGTTAGGAGGAAGTAAGATGAATGGTTTATTAGCTGCAAGCGGAGCAACAGGAATGGGTGGTATCATCCTGATTTATGTTGTAATCATCGGTGGTATGTGGTTCCTGCTGATGCGCCCTCAGAAGAAGGAGCAGAAGAGAGTGCAGGCAATGCTTTCAACGATGGAAGTGGGCGATACCGCACTGACAACAAGCGGTTTTTACGGTGTAATAATCGACATCACAGATGACGATGTGATCGTGGAATTTGGGAATAACAAAAACTGCCGTATACCAATGCAGAAAGCTGCGATCGCACAGATAGAGAAACCTTCCGCAGAGTAGAGCTTTGGATGGTTGATGGATTTAAAAGAGTGGGTCCGCCTGTCAGGAGACACAGAGTGTTTTCCGGGGCGGACCGTTTGCGAAGAGGCACTGACAGTGAAAGAGCGGGGTTGAATGGCCCGCTCTTTTACTGTCAGTGCCTCTAATCGCTTACTATACACCCTGTGTCTTCTGACAGGCTGCGCCGTATCCGTTCAGAACGCAGCTGACAGGACAGGGAGGGGGCTTGGCTGCGGGCATCTTTGGAGGATTAGCAGCCCTTATAAAAACAGCACAGGAAATACAGACTGAAATCAGGCTCACAAAGCCTGATTTCAAGCAGACCTACAGGGTAAACGCATCCGGCGTTTACCCGCATGTCTGCGGTGTCTGCATTTCCTGTGCTATTTTCATTAGGGCTGTTTATCCCCCAAACAAGCCTGCAGCCAAGCCCCCTCCCTGTCCTGCCAGCGCCCCCCTTAACAAAAACTCCCTCCCCCCATATTTTCCACTTTTACGAATTAAAGGGTTGAAACGTGCCGAAAAATAAGTTATCATAGAAAATAGCATTTTTAATTCTATTTTTGGAAGGAAGTAATGGGTTATGAGATTGAATATTGGAGTGATTAAAGGGGACGGTATTGGACCGGAGATCGTGACGGAGGCCATGAAGGTCCTGGATAAAGTAGGTAAGGTATACGGACATGAGTGTTGTTATACCCAGTTATTAATGGGAGGCGCTTCGATCGATGTGCACGGAGTTCCTCTTACGGATGAGACGATTGCGGCGGCAAAGGCAAGCGATGCAGTGTTGATGGGGTCCATCGGAGGGGACGCGAAGACTTCACCGTGGTACCGGCTGGAGCCATCCAAGAGACCGGAAGCCGGACTTTTAAAGATCCGCAAGGAGTTGAATCTTTTTGCAAATCTTCGCCCGGCCGTATTGTATGATGAATTAAAGGGTGCGTGTCCGCTGAAAGAGGAGATCACAGAAGGTGGATTTGACATGATGATCATGAGGGAGCTGACCGGCGGGCTGTATTTCGGGGAGAGAAAGACAGTGGAAGTAGACGGGGTGATGACAGCTTTCGATGAACTTACATATAACGAGAATGAGATACGCCGTATTGCAAAGCGCGGGTTTGATATCGCGATGAAGCGCAGAAAGAAAGTGACCAGTGTGGATAAGGCGAATGTGCTGGATTCCTCCAGGCTTTGGAGAAAGGTCGTAGAAGAGGTTGCAGAGGAGTATCCGGAAGTAACATTGGAGAATATGCTGGTGGATAACTGTGCGATGCAGCTTGTGAAGGATCCGGGACAATTTGATGTCATCCTGACAGAAAATATGTTCGGCGACATCCTGTCTGATGAGGCCAGTATGGTGACAGGCTCCATCGGAATGCTGGCATCGGCAAGTCTGAATGAGACAAAATTTGGTCTCTACGAGCCAAGCGGCGGTTCCGCACCGGATATTGCAGGCAAAGGGATCGCCAACCCGATCGCTACGATCTTATCCGCTGCAATGATGCTGCGGTTCTCTTTCGATCTGGATAAAGAGGCAGATGCGATTGAGAATGCGGTTGCGCAGGTGTTGAAGGATGGATACCGTACGATCGATATCATGTCTGAGGGAAAGACTCAGATCGGAACAAGTGAGATGGGAGACAGGATCTGTTCTTATATAAGCAGATCATAAGTATAAGCAGATTATAAATATAAGCATATCATAAGCCGATACGGCATAAGTAGAAAGTGAGGTTTTTAAGATGAGAAGTGATACAGTAACCAAGGGGTCACAGCAGGCACCCCACCGTTCCCTGTTCAATGCACTGGGAATGACGCAGGAAGAATTGGACAGACCACTTGTAGGTGTTGTCAGTTCCTATAACGAGATCGTTCCGGGACATATGAACCTGGATAAGATTACAGAAGCAGTAAAGCTGGGCGTTGCAATGGCAGGCGGTACTCCGATCATGGTACCTGCCATCGCTGTCTGTGACGGGATCGCCATGGGGCATGTGGGAATGAAATATTCTCTTGTGACCAGAGATCTGATCGCAGATTCTACGGAAGCACTTGCAATGGCACATCAGTTTGATGCACTTGTTATGATCCCGAACTGCGATAAGAACGTACCGGGACTTTTGATGGCAGCTGCCAGAATTAATGTGCCGACGATCTTTGTCAGCGGAGGGCCGATGCTTGCAGGGCATGTAAAGGGCGGAAGGACCAGTCTTTCCAGTATGTTTGAGGCAGTTGGATCATATGCTGCAGGTACGATCACAGAAGAGGATCTATGTGAATTCGAGAATAAGGCATGTCCGACCTGTGGTTCCTGTTCAGGAATGTATACAGCTAACAGCATGAACTGCCTGACAGAGGCGCTTGGAATGGGACTGAAGGGAAATGGAACGATCCCGGCTGTCTACTCAGCAAGGCTTCAGCTCGCAAAGCATGCAGGAATGCAGGTCATGGAGCTGGTGAGAAAGAATATCCGTCCGAGAGACATCATGACAGAAGAAGCGATCCTCAATGCGCTGACGGTAGATATGGCACTTGGATGTTCCACAAACAGTATGCTGCATCTTCCGGCCATCGCCCATGAGATCGGCATGGACTTTGAGATTGAATTTGCAAATAAGATCAGTGAGAAGACACCGAACCTCTGCCATCTTGCACCGGCAGGTCCTACCTATATCGAAGACCTGAATGAAGCAGGCGGTGTCTATGCGGTGATGAATGAGTTGAATAAGAAGGGGCTTCTGAACACAGACTGTATGACAGTAACCGGAAAGACAGTGGGAGAGAATATCAAGGGATGTATCAATAAGAATCCTGAGGTGATTCGTCCCATCGATAATCCATACAGTGAAACAGGCGGTATCGCTGTCCTGAAAGGAAATCTTGCGCCGGACGGAAGCGTGGTAAAACGTTCCGCAGTCGTACCGGAGATGCTGGTACACGAGGGGCCTGCAAGGATCTTTGAGAGTGATGAGGCTGCAACAGAGGCGATCAAGACGGGTCAGATCAATCCGGGAGATGTGATCGTCATCCGCTACGAGGGACCAAAGGGAGGCCCGGGAATGAGGGAGATGCTCAATCCAACCTCCGCGATCGCAGGATATGGCCTGGGGTCCACGGTTGCCCTGATCACAGACGGACGTTTCAGCGGCGCATCCAGAGGCGCATCCATCGGTCATGTTTCACCGGAAGCAGCCGTAGGAGGACCGATCGCCTTAGTAGAAGAGGGAGATATCATCAAGATCAATATCCCGGAATTAAAGCTGGAATTAGATGTTTCAGATGAAGAGCTGGAAG
The DNA here is from genome assembly GCF_058819085.1 of Faecalicatena sp. Classification (NCBI taxonomy): domain Bacteria; kingdom Bacillati; phylum Bacillota; class Clostridia; order Lachnospirales; family Lachnospiraceae; genus Faecalicatena; species Faecalicatena sp. The sequence goes on along the minus strand of NZ_JBZUUL010000012.1, from coordinate 52,658 downwards.
CAAGAAGGGCAAAATGGCAGCCAAAAGAGCCTGAGATCACAACCGGATACCTTGCAAGATATGCGGCGATGGTCACATCAGGAAACCGGGGAGCTATTCTGGAAGTACCAAAGAAGAATTAGGAGGTCTTAGTATGCATTTAACCGGAGCAGAAATTGTCATTGAATGTTTAAAAGAGCAGGGCGTGGATACGGTTTTCGGGTATCCGGGCGGAGCGATTTTGAATGTTTATGATGCATTATATAAACACAGTGATGAGATCAGACATATCCTGACTTCCCACGAACAGGGGGCTGCACATGCGGCAGACGGATATGCAAGGGCCACCGGAAAAGTAGGGGTATGTTTTGCTACGAGCGGACCGGGAGCAACGAATCTGGTGACAGGTATTGCTACCGCTTATATGGATTCTATCCCTGTGGTGGCGATCACCTGTAATGTAGGTGTCTCTCTCCTTGGAAAGGATAGTTTCCAGGAGATCGATATCGCGGGGATCACGATGCCGATCACAAAGCATAATTTTATCGTAAAGGATGTCAATAAGCTGGCAGAAACGATCCGCAAAGCTTTTCGGATCGCGCAGACAGGAAGACCGGGACCGGTCCTGATCGATATTCCTAAGGATGTGACCGGGAATAAGACAGATTACAAACCTGTTAAGATCGAGCCAGTGGCGCCGATGGACCCGGCAGAGATCTGTGAAAAGGATGTGGACTCCGCAGTCGCCATGATCAGCAAAGCGAAACGTCCTTACATATTTGTTGGTGGAGGAGCCGTTTTATCAGGTGCCAGCAGAGAATTGATGGAATTCGTCAATAAGGTGGACGCTCCGGTTACCGATTCGCTGATGGGAAAAGGTGCATTCCCTGGAACAGACAGCCGTTATACGGGCATGCTTGGAATGCATGGAACCAAAACCTCCAACTATGGAGTCAGTGAATGCGATCTGCTGATCGTGATCGGCGCAAGGTTCAGCGACCGTGTGACAGGCAACACAAAGAAGTTTGCGAAAAATGCTAAAATCCTGCAGTTTGATATTGACGCAGCGGAGATGAATAAAAATGTCCTGATCACGGAGGGCGTTGTTGGTGATCTGAAAGAAGTATTGAAGAAGGTCAACGCTAAACTGGAACAGCAGTCCCATCCTGAATGGATGAAGAAGATCCAGGATTATAAGGAAAAATATCCGCTGAAATACCATGCAGATGTCCTGACCGGACCGTTTGTGGTAGAAGAGATCTATAAACAGACCCATGGGGATGCAATCATCGTCACAGAGGTCGGACAGCATCAGATGTGGGCAGCACAGTTTTATCAATATACAAAGCCGCGTACCTTCCTGACCTCAGGAGGTCTTGGGACAATGGGATATGGTCTCGGTGCATCCTTAGGTGCCAAGACGGGATGCCCGGATAAGCTTGTTGTCAATATCGCGGGGGATGGATGCTTCCGCATGAATATGAATGAGATCGCGACCGCGGTCAGACATCAGATCCCGGTCATCCAGGTGGTGATCAATAACCATGTACTCGGTATGGTTCGCCAGTGGCAGAATCTATTTTATGAACAGCGTTATTCCGCGACTGTGTTGAATGATGCGGTTGATTTTGTTAAGCTTGCCAAGGCTATGGGAGCAGCGGGAATCCGCGTCACCACACAGGAAGAATTTAAGGAAGCGTTTGCAAAAGCGTTGGAGATGAAAGCGCCGGTTGTCATTGATTGTCAGATCGACTGTGATGACAAGGTATGGCCGATGGTAGCTCCGGGTGCTGCCATCAGTGAAGCTTTTGACGAAAATGATATCAGCCACAGTTAAATATCTTTTCCTGCAGCTTTGCAGCATATCGGTGTGTATCCGGCGTCAATTATGGCTATGGATGCAGTCTCGCCGGATATGCGGCAAAGCTGTATGTTAAGGTGCTAATATATTTAAAAGTTCAGGAGGAAATAAGAAATGGGTAGAGTGTACAATTTTTCAGCAGGACCGGCAGTTTTACCGGAGGAAGTATTAAAGTCAGCAGCAGAAGAGATGTTAGATTATAACGGGACCGGAATGTCAGTTATGGAAATGAGTCATCGCTCAAAGGCTTTCGAGGAGATCATCACAACGGCAGAGGCCGACTTAAGAGAGCTGATGAATATTCCTGACAATTATAAGGTACTGTTCCTTCAGGGCGGTGCATCACAGCAGTTTGCCATGATCCCAATGAACCTGATGAAAAATAAAGTAGCAGATTACATTGTAACAGGACAGTGGGCAAAGAAAGCGGCCAGCGAAGCATCCAAATACGGGAAGGTGAATAAGATCGCATCTTCTGAGGATCAGACATTTTCCTATATTCCGGACTGCTCAGATCTGCCGGTCTCCGAGGATGCAGATTATGTATATATCTGTGAAAATAACACGATCTACGGAACTAAATTCAAGGAACTGCCGAATACCAAGGGGAAGACGCTTGTGGCAGATGTCTCCTCCTGCTTTTTATCCGAGCCGGTTGATGTGACAAAATATGGTATAATCTACGGCGGAGTCCAGAAAAATATCGGACCTGCAGGTATGGTCATCGTGATCATCCGCGAGGATCTGATCACAGAGGACGTTCTTCCGGGAACACCTACCATGCTTACATATAAGACACATGCAGATGCAAAGTCACTTTACAATACCCCTCCGGCATACGGGATCTATATCTGCGGCAAGGTGTTCAAATGGCTCAAAGCCATGGGAGGCCTTGAGGCGATGAAGGCACGCAATGAGAAGAAGGCAAAGCTTCTGTATGATTTCCTGGATCAGAGCAGACTGTTTAAGGGCACAGTAGAGAAGAAAGACCGTTCTCTGATGAATGTACCCTTTGTCACAGGAAATGCAGACTTAGATGCGAAGTTCGTAAAGGAAGCAAAGGAAGCAGGACTTGAGAACCTGAAAGGCCACAGAAGTGTAGGCGGCATGCGCGCAAGTATTTATAATGCAATGCCATATGAAGGGGTAGAAGCACTCGTTGCATTCATGAAGAAGTTTGAGGAGGAGAATCTGTAAGATGTATAAGTATAATTGCCTGAATCCGATCGCCCAGGTGGGATTGGAGAAATTTGATGAAAACTATGTTAAAACAGAGAAAGTAGAAGAAGCGGATGCAGTGCTGGTCAGAAGTGCAAGCATGCATGAGATGGAGTTTGGCGCAAATTTGAAAGTTATTGCCCGTGCAGGAGCAGGGGTCAACAATATCCCTCTCGATAAATGTGCAGAGAAAGGTATCGTTGTATTTAATACGCCGGGAGCGAATGCCAATGGGGTAAAGGAGCTTGTGATCGCAGGTATGCTCCTCGCTGCCCGTGATATCATCGGCGGCATCAACTGGGTCCAGGAGCACGAGGAAGACGGCGATCTGGTGAAGATGACAGAGAAGAAAAAGAAAGCTTTTGCAGGAACAGAGCTGGAAGGGAAGACCCTGGGTGTCATCGGACTCGGTGCAATCGGTGTACTGGTGGCAAATGCAGCGACACATCTGGGGATGGAGGTATACGGCTATGACCCTTATGTCTCTGTGGATGCAGCCTGGAAGCTGTCCAGGAATATCCATCATGCAAAGACGGTGGATGAATTATACAAGGAATGTGATTATATCACGATCCACGTGCCTGCATTAAAGGATACCATTGGCATGATCAATAAGGATGCGATCAGCCTGATGAAAAAAGATGTGGTCATCTTAAACCTTTCAAGAGACCTCCTGGTTAACAGTGAGGACATGGTAGATGCACTTGTATCCGGCCAGGTAAAATGTTATGTAACAGATTTCCCGACACCGGAGATCGCCGGAGTGAAGGGGGCGATCGTGATTCCTCATCTGGGAGCCTCCACAGAGGAATCCGAGGACAACTGTGCGATGATGGCAGTCAAGGAGACAAAGGATTACCTGGAGAACGGTAATATTACTCACTCGGTGAACTATCCGGACTGTGATATGGGTGTAAAAGGAGATGGTTCCAGGATCACCATCCTGCACCATAATATCCCGAACATGCTGGGACAGTTTACAGCACTGCTGGCAAAGGCAGACATGAACATTTCTCTGATGGCGAATAAGAGCAAGAAGGAATATGCTTATACCATGATCGATGTGGACGGGGATGTTGCTGCGGATGTAGCAGAAGAGCTTGAAAAGATCGAAGGGGTCTTAAAGGTCAGAGTGATCAAATAGGTCGTTTAGAAGATATTTGGGGAGAATGCATGAGGCGTTCTCCCCTTTTAGCTTTGGAAGGTCTTCTAATAATTCTGTGATTTAGTGTGTTAACGTATTGACAAAAGTTGTATGTTTGTATACAATTATACAAGGATGCAAAATATAAGAGCGTCCGAATATACTGACACGAGATAACAGAATGTTTTAGGAGGAATTTTATGATGGAAAACAGACAGGTTTATTTGAATAAGCATACAAATCTATTGGAACTCGAGGAGTACATGTACCCGCTGGTGGATGTGGAGACTCCGAATGTGTTCAGGAATCTATTCCATTATGATGAGATCCCGAAGATCGCCTTTAATGACAGGATCGTGCCTCACCACATGCCGGAGGAGATCTGGATCACAGATACGACCTTCCGGGACGGGCAGCAGTCACGGGCTCCTTATACAACCGAGCAGATCGTAACGATTTTTGACTATTTACATAAATTAGGCGGACCTAATGGGAAGATCAGACAAAGTGAGTTCTTCCTGTACAGCAAGAAGGACCGTGATGCAGTTTATAAATGCATGGAAAGAGGATATGAATTCCCGGAGATCACGAGCTGGATCCGCGCGAATAAGAAGGACTTCCAGCTGGTGAAGGATATCGGCTTGAAGGAGACGGGGGTTCTGGTAAGCTGCTCCGATTATCACATTTTCTACAAGCTTAAGATGACCAGGAGAGAAGCTATGGAGCATTATCTTTCTGTGATCAGAGAATGTCTGGAGACAGGTGTGCGCCCGAGATGTCATCTGGAAGATATCACAAGATCAGATATCTATGGATTTGTGATCCCGTTCTGTCTGGAGCTGATGAAGCTGATGGAAGAGTATAAGATTCCGGTGAAGATCCGCGCCTGCGACACTATGGGATATGGTGTGAACTATCCGGGAGCAGTGATCCCGCGTTCCGTACCTGGCATCATTTATGGACTGAGGACCCATGCAGGTGTTCCAAGTGAGCTGATCGAATTCCACGGACATAATGATTTCTACAAGGCTGTCAATAACTCTACAACAGCATGGCTGTATGGGGCATCCGGCGTGAACTGTTCTCTGTTTGGTATCGGGGAACGTACAGGGAATACTCCTTTAGAGGCAATGGTCTTTGAATATGCCCAGCTCAGAGGAACTCTGGACGGTATGGATACAAGGGTCATCACAGAGCTGGCAGAATACTATGAGAAAGAGATCGGATATGAGATCCCGGCCAGCACACCTTTCATCGGAAAGAACTTCAATGTGACACGTGCAGGTATCCACGCAGACGGTATGTTGAAAAATGAAGAGATCTATAATATTTTTGACACGGATAAGTTTCTGAACCGTCCGGCGCTTGTATCCGTTTCAAATACGTCCGGCATTGCAGGCATCGCATATTGGATCAATGCTTATTACAAGCTTGGGGCTGACCGTCAGGTGGATAAAAATTCCGAGCTTGTGAAGGCGGTGAAGCTGTGGGTGGATAAAGAATATGAAGAAGGTCGCGTTACGGTCTTGACAGATGAGGAATTAGTTGCCAAAATAGATAGTATATGCAGTGAACTGCATATGACACTCTAACTTGGGAGGACATAATAGTAAAATGGGAGAATATCAGGATAATTCCTTAAGCAGCCGCGTTTTCCAGAGAATCAGGGACGATATTCTAAAAGGAAAGTATAAAGAAAACGATGAATTAAGGGAGAACACTATTGGGAAAGAGCTTGGGGTCAGCCGTACTCCTGTTCGTGAGGCTTTAAGGCAGCTCGAGTTAGAGGGGCTTGTTTCTATCATTCCCAATAAGGGAGCGTATGTGACGGGAATCTCACCGAAAGATGTCAGCGATATCTACATGATCCGTTCTATGCTGGAAGGGTTGTGTGCAAGGTGGGCAACAGAGAATATTACTGAAGAACAGCTGGATGAGCTGGATGAGATCATGCTTCTTTCTGAATTCCATATGAAGAGAGAAGGGGGAGGCAGTGCGGAGCAGATGGCAGAATTGGATGGAAGGTTCCATGCGATTCTTTATGAAGCCTCTAATTCCAGGATCTTAAGCCATGTGCTGCTTGATTTCCACAAGTACGTCCAGATGGCAAGAGAGACTTCTGTTGTCTCAGAAGACCGTGCGCGAAAGTCTATCCGGGAGCATAAGCAGCTTTTACGTGCCATCCGGGATCAGGACGCAGACCTTGCGGAACAGCTCGCTAACGAGCATATTCTGCATGTGATACAGAACCTGAAAAAGCAAGGTTACGACGAAATTTTAGGAGGAGACAGATAAGATGGAAAAGATTAAGATGACCACACCGATTGTTGAGATGGACGGCGACGAGATGACACGGATTCTCTGGAAGATGATCAAGGATAATCTTCTGGAGCCATACATTGAACTCAACACAGAGTATTATGACCTGGGGCTGGAGCACAGAAATGAGACGAACGACCAGGTGACCATTGATTCTGCCAATGCTACGAAGAAATATAAAGTAGCCGTAAAGTGTGCAACTATCACACCGAATGCCGCACGTATGGATGAGTATGATCTGAAAGAGATGTGGAAGAGCCCTAACGGGACGATCCGTGCGATCCTGGACGGAACTGTTTTCCGTGCGCCGATCGTAGTTAAAGGAATCGAACCATGTGTAAAGAACTGGAAGAAGCCGATCACCATTGCAAGACATGCATACGGAGATGTGTACAAGGGTTCTGAGATGAAGATCCCGGGTGCAGGTAAGGTGGAATTAGTTTATACGGCAGAGGACGGAACCCAGACAAAAGAGCTGGTACATAATTTCGCAGGCCCCGGGATCGTACAGGGAATGCACAATATCAACCAGTCCATTGAGAGCTTCGCGAGAAGCTGCTTTAACTATGCGTTGGACACAAAGCAGGATCTGTGGTTTGCAACAAAGGATACGATCTCTAAAAAGTATGACCATACATTCAAGGACATCTTCCAGGAGATCTATGATGCGGAATATGATGAGAAGTTCAAGGCAGCTGGAATCGAATATTTCTATACACTGATCGATGATGCCGTTGCACGTGTGATGAAGTCAGAGGGCGGTTACATATGGGCATGTAAGAATTACGATGGAGATGTCATGAGCGACATGGTTTCCTCTGCATTTGGATCTCTTGCTATGATGACCTCAGTGCTGGTATCTCCGGACGGATATTATGAGTATGAGGCTGCCCACGGTACAGTGCAGCGTCACTACTACAAGCATTTAAAAGGCGAGGAGACCTCCACGAACTCTGTGGCAACGATTTTTGCATGGACAGGAGCGCTTAGAAAACGCGGAGAATTAGACGGAAACAAAGAGCTGATGGAATTTGCGGACAGACTTGAGAAGGCAACCATCGATACGATCGAATCAGGCAGCATGACAAAGGATCTGGCATTGATCACGACGATCGAGAATCCAACGGTATTAAACAGCGAAGACTTTATCAAAGCCATCGCAGAGCGTTTATAAGAAAAGAAGGCATAAAAAGGGGAAGGACAGCCTTCCCTTTTTTATGCCTCTCTCTTTTTCATCTCTGCAAGAGTCACCTATTCTGCCAGTTCCTCCCATTTCTCATAGAGGACTTCTAATTCTTCTTCATTTTCTGTCTTTTCCACAGCCAGTTCCTGACATTTTACAGAATTGGAATAGACATCCTCGTGGGTCATGAGCTCATCGATCTCAGCGTTTCGTTCTTCTAAAACAGCGATCCGCTCTTCGGTCTTTTTTAACTCATTTTGCCGCTTACGTTCCTTTGCCTGTTGTTCCTTTTGTTCCTGCCAGCTAAGTTTACCGGCTGAAACCGTCTCACCCGGGGCAGATTCTCCGGCCGGGCTTATGGATGCACCGGATAGGGCAGAAGCACGGTCTGACCTGGATATCGCGGAAGTACCTTTGGCAGGTGCGGCGTATACAGCGGTCAGTTCTTCTTTTTTCTCCAGATAGTAGTCGTAATTACCGATGTAATTTACAAAAGTCTGGTTCACCAGCTCTAAGATGCGTGTTGCAGTCTGGTTGATGAAGTAACGGTCATGGGACACATACAGGACAGTCCCGGTATACTCATTCAAGGCCTTTTCCAGGATCTCCTTTGAGGTGATATCCAGATGGTTGGTGGGCTCATCCAGGATCAGGAAGTTGGCTTCGGAGAGCATCAGCTTCGCCAGGGAAACGCGCCCCTTTTCACCGCCGCTCAGGTCGCCAACCAGCTTATAGACATCATCCCCGGTAAATTGGAAAGCAGCCAGGGTATTGCGGATCTGCGTATTGGTTAGTGTTGGATAATCATCAGAAATCTCATCAAAGATATTCTTATCCTCGTGCAGGACATGGTGCTCCTGGTCGTAATAGCCGATCTTTACCTTGGAACCGAGGGTGAAAAAGCCTGTATCCGGAGGAACTACCTGGTTCAGGATCTTGAGAAGAGTGGTCTTTCCTGTTCCGTTGTCACCGATCACGGCCACGTGCTCCCCGCGTTTGATCTCAAAGCTGATATTTTGGAATAATACCTGGGAATCGAACGCCTTGGAGAGGTCCTCGACCTTTAGTACGTCATTTCCACTGATGCAGGAGGGCTCCAGTGTCAGGTGCATCTCCTTTGCCGCATCCTGCGGCTTTTCTACCAGTGACATCTTGTTGAGCATTTTTTCCCGGCTCTCCGCACGCTTGATCGATTTCTCACGGTTGAAGGAGCGGAGCTTTTCGATGACTGCCTCCTGGTGCTTGATCTCACGCTGCTGGTTTAAATATTCCTTGAGCATCGCATCGCGGATCTGCTGTTTTTTATCGGCGTAATCCTTATAATTTCCGGAATACATACGCACAGCACCGTTTTCCACTTCAATGACCTTTGTGACGACCCGGTTCAAAAAGAAACGGTCATGGGACACGATCAATACAGCCCCCGGATAATTCAACAGATAAGTCTCCAGCCAGGTGATAGAGTTTAAGTCCAGATGGTTGGTAGGCTCATCAAGAAGCAGGATATCCGGCTTGGTCAGAAGCAGTTTCCCAAGGGAAACACGCGTTTTCTGACCTCCTGAGAGGGTATCAGTTCTTTTGGAAAAGTCCTCCTCGGTAAATCCGAGTCCCTTTAAAACACCGACGATCTCACTCTCATAGGCGTAACCGTTTAGTGCCTCAAATTGTGACATGAGGCGGTTGTAGGTCTCCAGACGCTTGGCAAGCTCCTCACCGCTTAAGGACTTTAATTCATGCTCGATCGAACGGATCTGGAGCTCCATCTCAATGATATCAGCCTTTGCCGTCTTCACTTCCTCATAGACCGTACGTCCGCCTTCCAGATTCTGCTGCTGGGCCAGATAACCTAGGGTGCGCCCCTTGGTCAATACGATCTCGCCGCTGTCAGCAGACTCCTCTTTTACGATCATCTTTAAAATAGTGGATTTGCCTGCGCCGTTTACGCCGACTAAAGCCGCCTTTTCTCTGTCTTCTATATGGAAAGAGCCATCCTTTACGATCAGCTGTTCTCCGAATGATTTATTGAGATTATGACATGCGAATATCATAAAAAACCTCCTGTATCTTAAGTGTATCTTGAGATTCCATTTTTGCGGATGCCCCAAGAGAATGCATACCCGGGAGCATATATTACAGGATGCCATTAGGGTACACTCCTTTCATTATAACGAAAATAGAGTAAAATACAACTAAAAAATTGACTTTGTCCACGCAATTCTATATAATAAAGTCTGGTACATTGTTTTGTAAACACCTATGTATGGACATATGATGCTGTCATAGATCTTTACAAAGCAATGTATTAGACTAAGTTTGGAGGGTGAATGCTGTGGAAGAGAGAGAAATATCACGTGCAGTAATAGGACGGCTGCCAAGATATTACAGATATTTGGGAGAGTTACTGGATGCAGGCGTAGAAAGGATCTCGTCAAACGATCTGAGCAAGAAGATGAATGTCACTGCTTCACAGATCCGGCAGGATCTGAACAATTTCGGTGGTTTCGGTCAGCAGGGATATGGGTATAATGTAAAGTATCTCTATACAGAGATAGGGAAGATTTTAGGATTGAACAGAGAACATAATATGATTATTATCGGCGCGGGTAATCTTGGACAGGCACTTGCCAATTATGCTTCATTTGAGAAGAGCGGTTTCCTTCTGAAAGGATTATTTGATGTGAATCCAAGACTGGAAGGGGTCAGCATCCGCGGCATACCGGTACGCATGATGGATGATTTAAAGAACTTCTTAAAGCATAACGATATCGAGATCGCAGCACTCACGATTCCGAAATCAAAAGCGATCGAAGTGGCAGACATACTGGTGGACAGCGGGATCAAAGCAATCTGGAACTTTGCACACACAGACCTGAATCTGCCGGATGATGTGATCGTAGAAAGCGTACATTTGTCAGACAGTTTGATGAAGCTTTCCTACAATATCAGCCGCTACAATGAAGAACATGGTAAATGATAGAGAATACAAAGCGTGTAACGAAGGCAGACTGCCTTTTTTACACGTTATTTATTTCAAACGAAGTTAGGATGGTGATAATATGAGATACCTCCCTACAGGAGAATGGATGCAGAAGGCTGATAATTACACGATCAACAAGATCGGGATTCCTTCTATGGTTCTGATGGAGAGAGCGGCCCTTGCTTTTGTGGATGTCATGGAAAAGGAGCAGCTAAATCTAAATAAAGTGCTTGTTTACTGCGGCTCAGGCAATAACGGGGGGGATGGGTTTGCCATTGCCCGGCTCTTGAAGGAAAAAGGATATGATGCAAGAACGGTTTTTGTGGGCCGGGAAACTTCTATGAGTGCCGACTGCAGGTGCCAGAGGCAGATTGCGGAAAATTGCGGTGTTCCCATGGTCACAACTGAGGAAGATGAGGAATATACTACTATAGTGGATGCTGTTTTTGGAGTGGGGCTGAACCGGGAGATCACCGGAGATTACCGGGATGCCATTGCCAGAATGAATGCACACAAGGGGACAAAGGCAGCCGTGGATATCCCATCGGGGATCTGCTCAGCCACAGGGAAAGTGCTGGGGACGGCTTTTGAAGCAGACTTAACCGTTACGTTCCAGTGTGAGAAGCTGGGCTGTATCCTTCATCCGGGGCATCTCTATGCGGGAAAGACCGTGACTGTGGATATCGGGATCAGCAAAAGTCTTTTCGAAGATGAGAATGCACTGTGTTACACCTACGAGAAGAAGGACCTGCCGGGACTGCTCCCGCCGAGGAGACCGAATTCCCACAAAGGGACATATGGCAGGGTGTTGATGATTACGGGAAGCACGGGAATGTCCGGTGCCGCATATTTAAGTGCGAAGGCCGCGTATATAAGCGGTGCAGGACTGGTACAAATCTATACGTCTGAGGATAACCGTGTGATCCTGCAGCAGCTCCTGCCGGAAGCGATTATTTCTACCTATACAGAGTTTGAAGAAGAAAAACTCAAGAGGCTTCTTTCCTGGGCAGATGTAGTCGGGATCGGATGCGGCCTGGGCCAGAACAGGATTTCAGAACAGATATTGAAGACGGCTCTGACAGAGGTGAAGGTCCCCTGCGTAGTGGACGCGGATGGATTGAATCTGCTTGCCTGCCATCTTGAGCTGCTTAAGGAAAAGGAGTCACCCATCGTTCTGACTCCGCATATGAAGGAGATGTCCGGGCTGCTTGGCTGCTCTGTGGCAGAGCTGATAGAAGATCGGTTCGTAAGGACCAGGGCCTTTACAGAAAAGTATGGGGTTGTCTGTGCTCTCAAGGATGCACGGACGATCGTGGTTAAAAGGAATCATCCTATTTTTGTCAATACGGCCGGCAACAGCTCCATGGCTAAGGCAGGTTCCGGTGATGTGCTGGCCGGTGTGATCGCAGGACTTCTTGCACAGCATATGGAAATCTATGATGCAGCGGCCTGCGGGGTATATCTGCATGCCTGCGGAGGGGATGAGGCTAAGAAAATGAAAGGGTCTTACAGTGTGCTGGCAGAAGACTTAATAGCAGGAATCGCCTGCTGTACGAAAAAGACAGAGGAGTGTATGGACAGATGAAACAATACAGCAGAGTGTATGCCAGGGTGAACCTGGATGCAGTCGAATATAATATGGAACAGATGAAAAAGCACATCGGGGAGGACGCAAAGATCATTGCTGTTGTAAAGATGGACGGCTACGGGCATGGTGCGGCTCCGATCGCGAGAATGTTTGAGGAGAAGGATTATATCTGGGGGTATGCGACAGCAAGCCTTGAAGAAGCTGTTTCCTTAAGGAAGGCAGGTATTGAGAAACCGATCCTTGTGCTGGGATGCATTTTCCCGGAACAGTACGAGGAGATGCTCGCCTATGATATCCGTGCTACTATTTATATGGAAGAAACAGCTCAGGAATTATCTGAAACGGCCGGCAGACTTGGGAAGACAGCCTGCTTTCATATTAAGATAGATACAGGGATGGGAAGACTTGGGTTTCTGCCTGACCAGGATAGCATTCAAAAGATCGCCAGGATCAGCCGGCTGCCTCATGTAGAGGTGGAAGGTGTTTTCACACATTTTGCAAAGGCAGACGAGACAGATAAAAGTTATACGCTTGCACAACATAAAAAGTTTGCCTGGGTGAAGGAAGCCCTGGAAGATAAGGGGATTCATATTACATATTATCATTGCGACAATAGCGCAGGAATCATTGATTTTCCTGAAATGAAACATGACCTGGTGCGGGCCGGGATCGCGACCTACGGCATGTACCCTTCCGATGAGGTGCAAAAGGAGTCATTAAGCCTTCGCCCGGCGCTGGAGCTGATCAGCCACGTCACTTTTGTAAAAGATGTTGAGCCGGGGGAATCTATCAGCTACGGCGGGATCTTTACAGCCGAGAAGAAGATGAGGGTGGCCACGGTGCCTGTCGGATATGGAGACGGCTATTCCAGAGGACTGTCCAATAAGGCAGACGTACTGATCCATGGAAAACGTGCCCGGATCCTGGGACGTGTCTGCATGGACCAGTTCATGGTCGATGTGACAGATATTCCGGACGTAAAGTTCATGGATCAGGTGGTGCTTGTAGGCTATGACCAGGATGAACATATTCCGGTGGAGGAATTAAGCGCGGTCTGCGGGCGTTTTAACTATGAATTTGTCTGCTGTCTCGGCAGGCGGATTCCGAGAGTTTACACAAAAGGCGGGAAAGTCGTGGAACAGGTAGAATATCTGTCCTAGTAAATTTTCCGTGCACTTGCATACATCCGAAAAAGCAGGGAATACTTTAGTATGCTTTCCAACCAGATAACAGGGAGGCATATATAACAGAAAGTATTCCTATACAGGGTGCTGTCCGGCTGAAAAAGCCATAGGGCATTCCTGCATATGAGAGTATGAGAATCGGAGTGTGAAGTGATTTGGTGATAAAAAGAGGAGATATATATTATGCGGACTTAAGTCCGGTGGTAGGTTCGGAACAGGGCGGCATCCGTCCGGTATTGATCATTCAGAATGATGTGGGAAATAAGCACAGCCCTACGGTAATCTGTGCTGCGATCACATCCAGGATGAATAAAGCAAAGCTGCCGACCCATATCGAGATCAGTGCGGAGAAATACCATATTGTCAAAAATTCAGTGATATTACTGGAACAGATCCGCACCATTGATAAACAAAGACTCAAAGAATTTGTCTGCCATGTAGACAGTGGATTGATGAGAAAAGTAAATGATGCAGTAAGGATCAGTCTGGAACTTTCTACATAACGAGAAATAAAAAAGTAATGTCAAGAAATAATTGAAATATTGGATAAAGAGTGATAAAATTGTAAAGCGAGTTTATCGGTTAATGTATGATAGAAAAAATATGATAGAACGAAAAGAGGAGATTAGAGATGTCAGGACATTCTAAATTTGCGAATATTAAGCATAAGAAAGAAAAAAATGATGCTGCCAAGGGTAAGATCTTTACAAAGCTTGGCCGTGAGCTTGCTGTTGCAGTAAAAGAAGGCGGCGGTCCGGATCCTAACAACAACAGCAGACTGCGCGATGTGATTGCAAAGGCAAAGTCCAATAACATGCCCAACGATACCATTGAAAGAAATATTAAAAAGGCAGCCGGGGAAGGCTCCGGGGATAACTACGAGCATATTACATATGAAGGGTATGGTCCGAACGGTACGGCGATCATCGTTAAGACCCTGACAGACAATAAGAACCGTACAGCTTCTAATGTAAAGAATGCATTTACCAAGGGAAGTGGAAATGTCGGAACACCGGGCTGTGTATCCTTTATGTTTGACGAAAAGGGACAGATCCTTGTGGATAAAGAAGAATGTACTATGGAGGCAGATGAGCTGATGATGCTGGCTCTGGATGCAGGTGCAGAAGATTTCGTGGAAAATGACGACAGCTTTGAGATTCTCACCTCACCGGAGGATTTTAGTGCAGTGCGTCTAAAGCTGGAAGAAGAAGGGATCGCTATGGCAGATGCAGAAGTGACGATGATCCCTCAGACATATGTAGAACTTACAAGCGAAGAGGATATTAAAAACATTCAGAAGACATTAGACTTACTGGATGAAGACGATGACGTACAGGACGTATACCACAACTGGGACGAATAACAGATCCTGTGAAACGTTATGGACGATCAGGATGACCGGGGGATGCTGAGAACAGGCATCCTCTTTTCTTTTTTACAAGGCATACAGACAGGCTTGAATAAAAGTCATCCTGTAAAATATCTTGCCTGCCTTACAGGGATATGGTACAATATTTGGTGATATAAAAATGAATTCTAATGTATTTACGTTAAGAGGAGATAAAATGAACCATGAAAACCTAAGGGCAGATATGATTTCCCTGTTTGGGGAGACTGCCGATTATGCGAAGAAGTTTCATAAGAGCACTTATGAAGCAGATATGGATACCCTGCTGAACCGGCATGGTGCACTGCTGGGGAGGATCCGGGAGGCTTTCGAGGAATCTGACGAATCTTTGGATAAGACTGCTTCCTACATCCCGGAATATGTGGAAGAGCTGCTTAATGCAGTGCCATCAAAGAGAAAAAGGGACATCGTATGTCTGGATCATAATATGAATATGGTGTCCTATTTTGTCCCGCTGATGGGAGAGATCACAAGTGTGAAGACAAAGGAGTTTACGGACCGGATGATCACACTCTGGAATCAGAAGATGCCGGGGAACAAGATCGGCCATTCCAGCCGGGAGCAGATCCAGGGCGGGTTTAAGAAGGGACTGTGCTATATCACCACGGCTGTCTGCAAGAGCCTTGACAAGCCGGATGACTGTTATGAGCTGTCTCTGCTGCGTACTTACCGCGATCAGTATATGCTGGGATCCAGGGAAGGGAAAGAGACGGTGGAGGAATATTATAATATTGCACCAACGATCGTGAAACGCATTGACCGTCAGGAGGATGCAGCCCAGATCTATGTAGGCATATGGGAGGAGTATTTAAGCCCGTGCGTCAGAATGATCGAGGAAGGCAGAAGGAAAGAGTGTCAGGAGCTTTACAGTGATATGGTACACAAGCTGGAAAAGAAATATTTATATTCATAGGAGGAAGAAAATGAGCAGCTATAAGATGGAAACAAAATGTATACAGTCCGGTTATGAACCGGGCAACGGGGAACCGAGAGTTCTTCCTATTTATCAGAGTACGACCTTTCGATATACAAGCAGCGAACAGATGGGAAGACTGTTTGACTTAGAAGAGTCCGGGTATTTTTATACCAGACTGCAGAACCCGACCAATGATGCGGTTGCGGCTAAGATCTGTGATCTGGAAGGCGGGGCAGCTGCAATGCTGACTTCATCCGGACAAGCTGCCAATTTTTATGCCATTATGAATATCGTGCAGGCAGGCGATCACATTGTCTGTGCATCTGCTCTTTACGGTGGTACATATAATCTCTATGCCCATACGATCAAAAAGATGGGAGTGGAAGCAACCTTTGTTGATCCTGACTGCACAGCAGAAGAGCTGGATGCTGCTTTTCAGGACAATACAAAAGCAGTATTCGGGGAGACGATCGCTAATCCGGCTCTTGTTGTCCTTGACATTGAGAAGTTTGCGAAGGCAGCACATGCGCATGGCGTTCCGTTTATTGTGGACAATACCTTTGCTACACCGATCAACTGCCGTCCGATCGAATGGGGCGCTGATATCGTGACCCATTCCACAACAAAATATATGGATGGACATGCAGCCTGTGTGGGCGGTGCCATCGTGGACAGTGGTAATTTCGACTGGGATGCCTATGCGGATAAATTCCCGGGGCTGACAACACCGGATGAGACTTATCACGGGATCGTTTATACGCAGAAGTTCGGGAAGGGCGCTTATATTACGAAGGCAACCGCACAGCTGATGAGAGATCTCGGCTCCATTCAGGCACCGCAGAATGCATTTCTTCTGAATATCGGCCTGGAGACACTGCACCTTCGTGTGCCGCGCCACTGCGAGAATGCCCTTGCCGTTGCGAAGTATCTTAAGAACCATGAAAAGGTGGCATGGGTCTCCTGTCCTTCACTGCCGGGAGACAAGTACTATGATCTGGCGCAGAAATATATGCCGAACGGAACATGCGGCGTGATCACATTCGGCCTGAAAGGCGGAAGAGAAGCAGCCGTGGAAATGATGGATAAACTGAAAATGGTTGCGATCGTGACTCATGTTGCGGATGCAAGAAGCTGTGTCCTTCATCCGGCAAGCCACACACACCGCCAGATGAACGAACAGGAGCTGATGGAGGCAGGCGTGCAGCCGGATCTGATCAGATTCAGTGTTGGAATTGAAAATGTGGAAGATATTATCGCAGATGTAGAGCAGGCACTGCTTTAAATGAGATGGTATGGATGTATACAATTTACATCCATACCTTTTTTAATGAAAATAACTGAAAAAATCCTGCATTTTGTATAATTCTTACGTTCTTTCAGATACTAAGTAAAGCGGCGGATGTTTCTGTGAATGAAGGGACATCTGACCATACTTAAACTGCCGTCAAATGGACAGTAGAAATCAATACAGACAGGAGTGTACAAGAACATGCAGAATGAGCAGGAAAAAGAAAACAGCCAGGAGATGAACAGCGGAAGTCCTGAAAAGGAGGAGCAGATCCAGAAGAATCAGGCAGGGGAGAATGAAGAAATAAAAGAGACCGGAACACTCCGCCTCGGGAAAGAGAGCGGACGGCATAACATCCAGTTAATGACGATCATCGGAGAGATTGAAGGCCATGAAGCTGTATCGGGGAATACAAAGGCGACAAAATATGAGCATCTGATCCCCCGTCTGGCAGAGGCAGAGGATAATGATGAGGTGGAGGGAATCCTGATCCTGCTTAACACACTGGGCGGTGATGTGGAAGCCGGACTGGCCATCGCGGAAATGATCGCATCTTTAAGCAAGCCGACCGTTTCGCTTGTGCTTGGAGGCAGCCATTCCATCGGAGGGCCTCTGGCAGTATCTGCGGATTATTCCTTCATCGTTCCAAGCGGTACGATGATCGTGCATCCTGTACGTTCCAGCGGAATGTTTATCGGCGTGGCCCAGAGCCTGCGTAATATGGAAAAGACCCAGGATCGGATCACGAAGTTTATTTCAACCCATTCCAGGATCACGCAGGAGAGACTGGAGGAGCTGATGCTGGATTCCACCCAGCTTGTAAAGGATGTGGGGACAATGCTGGAGGGAGAAGATGCCGTGAGAGAAGGAATCATCGATGAGGTAGGCGGAATCAGCCAGGCACTGCGTAAGCTGCATGATATGATCGAGGGGAATCTGGGGAGAGATTCATTAGAACTGCCGCCTTTATAGAATCCGCTTTATAGAATCTTAGCAGTTAGGGCTTGAAAAATTCTGCCTTAACTGCTAAAGTAAATTTTTAGGCGAAACGTCCCGGAGGTTAAAACACCTTCAGGCCAAACACCTGCATGAAAAAGTATTCAAAGAACAATTTGGGGCAGGAAAATTCTTTCAGGGATCTACCTGGATAAGAGGCAGAGTGAAAAAGCCAGACAAAATTTCATAATGACAGGCTTTTGAAAAAATGATATACTAGATATAGTATGTTTAAAAGCCAAGGGGGAAGTATTATGGCTGCAAAGTCGACAAAAAAGAGAAAAAGCACAAGAAGCAAGCCAAAGAAAACACAGGGGAATGCCGCTTTAAGAGATGAGATTTTAATCCTCTCTCTGCTGGCAGTCTGTATCTTGTTAGTCATCAGCAACTTTGGTTTTGGCGGAATCGCGGGGGAGGCTGTTTCGTCAGTTATGTTTGGATTATTTGGATTCATGGCATATTTTCTGCCATTTATCCTGTTTGGGGCAGCTGCCTTTACAATCTCGAATAAAGGCAATGCACATGCGTACATAAAAGTGAGCGCAGCGGTGGTCATGCTGCTGATGCTTACGGCATTCCTGGAATTGGTGATGAATTCCTACGATGCCAGGGCAGGCTTTCTTACCTATTACCGGCTCGCCAGCGAGCATAAGAATGCCGGCGGCCTTCTGGGCGGCTGTATCGTCAAGCTGTTATGCCCGCTGATCGGTGTCGCGGGGACCTACGTGGTGCTCGTCATCCTGCTGATCATCTGTACTATACTAATCACGGAGAAGTCACTGCTGACTCCGCTGAGCCATAAGAGCAAGAAAGCGTATGAGGACGCAAGGAGGCACAAAGAGATTTCTGCGACCAGGCGGATGGAGCGCCAGCAGGAACGTAAAAACGAGAAAAAGGCAGAGAAGGAAAAGAGACAGGACAAGAAGGTTTCAGGAGTTTCCTTTGCCACAACTCTGACGGGGCAGGCGGCTTTAAGGAAATCACCGGATATCAAGGAGCTGACTCCCACAGAGGAGCTGGGCAGTACGGCACCGATGCCGTCCCCGTTTGAGGATCTGGTGATCAACCGGCCGGAGCCGATAGCTGAGGTGACAGAGCCGGTGGAGGAGATCATTCCGGAAGAACCGGTGAGGACTGAGACAGCGGAGCCTGCCAGAAAGCGTAAGACACAGGAAAGTGCGCAGATCGTGGCAGCCGAGGCCGATCAGGTGGAGGCAACGATCAAAGCGCAGGAAGAAAAGCCGCAGAAGATATACCGTACACCTCCCATGTCACTTTTAAATCGTGGGAAGAAGGCAGGAGGGGACTCGGATGCCCATTTAAGGGCAACCGCCTTAAAGCTGGAGCAGACCCTGCAGAATTTTGGCGTGAAGGTCCATGTGACCAATGCAAGCTGCGGTCCTTCTGTTACCAGATATGAGATCCAGCCGGAGCAGGGGGTCAAGGTCAGTAAGATCGTGGGCCTTGCAGACGACATCAAGCTGAATCTCGCGGTGACAGACTTAAGGATCGAGGCGCCGATCCCGGGAAAAGCAGCAGTAGGGATCGAAGTGCCGAATAATGAGAATACGGCAGTCATGCTGCGCGACTTGCTGGAATCCAGTGAGTTCAAGAACAGCAGATCGGGGATTCCTTTCGCAGTAGGAAAGGATATCGCAGGCAAGACGGTAGTTGCGGACATCGCGAAGATGCCTCACCTTCTTGTTGCCGGGGCTACAGGCTCTGGTAAGTCTGTCTGCATCAACACGCTGATCATGAGCATCATTTATAAGGCAAACCCGGACGATGTCAAGCTGATCATGGTCGACCCAAAGGTAGTGGAGCTGAGTGTATACAATGGAATACCACATCTTTTGATCCCGGTCGTGACCGATCCGAAAAAAGCTGCCGGCGCCCTGAACTGGGCTGTAGCCGAGATGGAGAAGCGGTACAAGCTTTTTGCAGATTATAATGTCAGGGATCTAAAAGGGTTTAATGAGAAGATAGAGCAATTGGAGCCGGGAGACGGTGTCCCGAAGAAGATGCCGAAGATCGTGATCATCGTGGACGAGCTGGCAGACCTGATGATGGTGGCACCAGGAGAAGTAGAGGGTGCGATCTGCCGTCTGGCCCAGCTTGCAAGGGCTGCGGGGCTTCACCTGATCCTGGCGACCCAGCGTCCGTCTGTCAATGTTATTACCGGACTGATCAAGGCAAATATGCCTTCCAGGATCGCGTTTTCTGTTTCATCCGGTGTGGATTCGCGTACGATCATCGATATGAACGGGGCGGAGAAGCTTTTAGGCAAGGGAGATATGCTGTTCTATCCGACCGGATATCCAAAGCCGGTCAGGGTACAGGGCTCCTTTGTTTCAGATAAAGAGGTACAGAAGGTCGTAGACTATCTGATCGAACATAATGGCAATGCTTCCTACAGTGAAGAGATAGAGGAGCATGTCAACGCCAACACAGGAGCGGGCCAGGGAATGCCGGGTGCGGCTTTGGAGAGCGGCAGTGAAAGAGATACTTATTTCGTGGAGGCCGGGAAGCTGATCATCGATAAGGATAAGGCATCCATCGGTATGCTGCAGCGGATGTTCAAGATTGGATTCAACCGGGCTGCCCGCATTATGGACCAGCTGGCGGAGGCCGGTGTTGTAGGAGAAGAAGAGGGCACGAAGCCAAGAAAGATCCTGATGTCGCCCGAAGAGTTTGAGCAGTACATAGAAGAAAATATATAATTTTTAATTACAGGAGGTAGACAAATGAAAACAGATATCCAGATCGCACAGGAAGCAGAAATGCTGCACATTAAGGATGTAGCAGCAAGGATTGGGATCGAGGAGGACGACCTCGAGTTTTATGGAAAGTATAAAGCAAAATTATCCGAAGAATTATGGGATAAGATCAAAGATAAAGAGGATGGAAAGCTTGTCCTTGTTACGGCGATCAATCCGACACCGGCGGGAGAAGGCAAGACAACTACAACTGTAGGACTGGGACAGGCAATGGCAAAGCTAGATAAAAAGGCTTTGATCGCCCTGCGAGAGCCATCCTTAGGCCCCTGCTTCGGTATCAAGGGAGGAGCAGCAGGGGGAGGATATGCCCAGGTCGTGCCGATGGAGGATCTGAACCTGCATTTTACAGGAGATTTCCACGCGATCACTTCTGCCAACAATCTGCTTGCAGCAATGCTTGACAACCATATCCAGCAGGGCAATGCTCTTCGCATCGATCCCCGCCAGGTTGTCTGGAAGCGCTGTCTGGATATGAATGACAGAGTCCTGCGCAACATCGTGGTAGGACTGGGAAATAAAATGGACGGTATGGTCAGAGAGGATCATTTTGTAATCACGGTTGCTTCCGAGATCATGGCGATTCTCTGTCTGGCTGACGATCTTGCGGACTTAAAACGCCGTCTTGGCAGAATTATCGTTGCCTACAACTTTGACGGGGATCCTGTGACAGCAGACGATCTTCAGGCAACAGGTGCAATGACGGCTCTCTTAAAGGATGCCGTGAAACCGAATATCATACAGACATTAGAGCACACGCCGGCATTGGTACACGGCGGGCCGTTCGCGAATATTGCCCATGGCTGTAACAGCGTTCGTGCAACAAAGATGGCATTAAAGATCAGCGATATTACGATTACAGAAGCCGGCTTCGGTGCAGATCTAGGTGCAGAGAAATTCTTAGATATCAAATGCCGTAAGGCAGGCCTGAAACCAGATGCTGTAGTTTTAGTTGCAACTGTGCGTGCTTTGAAGTATAATGGTGGAGTTGCAAAAAGCGACTTGGGAGAAGAAAACCTGGAAGCACTTGCAAAAGGAATCGTAAATCTGGAAAAGCATATTGAAAATATACAAAAATATGATGTGCCGGTAATCGTCACATTGAATTCTTTTGTAACAGATACAGACGCAGAGAATGAATACATCCGCCGTTTCTGTGAGGAACGCGGATGCGAATTCGCCCTTTCAGAGGTTTGGGAGAAAGGTGGAGAGGGCGGTATCGAGCTGGCGAAAAAGGTGCTCGATACCTTAGAGAATAAGGAAAGCCATTTCCACCCATTATATGAGGATGGACTGTCATTAAAAGAGAAGATTGAAAAGATCTCAAAAGAGATCTACGGAGCACGCGGTGTTGTATATGAGCCGGCTGCTGAGAAGCAGCTTGCCAAGATCGAGGCAATGGGATTTAGTTCCTTCCCTGTGTGCATGGCAAAGAATCAATATTCTCTGTCTGACGATGCCAAGAAGCTTGGCCGTCCTGAGGATTTTGACATTCATATCCGTGAGGTTTATGTCAGTGCGGGAGCTGGCTTTGTTGTCGCCCTCACTGGCGCTGTTATGACTATGCCGGGTCTGCCTAAAGCACCGGCAGCTAATAATATTGATGTTGCAGAAGACGGTAAGATTATCGGCCTGTTTTAAAGGAGAATTAGATGGCACAGATTATTGATGGAAAGCTCATTTCAAAACAGATAAAAGACGAATTGAAGGAAGAAGTTCAGTCCATGAAGGCGGAAGGCACCAATATCTGTCTGGCTGTAATACAGGTCGGAGAGGATCCGGCGTCTACTGTTTATGTAAAAAATAAGAAGAAGGCATGCGCCTATACAGGCATTGAGTCCAGGGCATACGAACTCCCTGAGTCCACGACGGAGGCAGAATTGATCTCTCTTGTGAAGCGGCTCAATTTGGATGACGAAGTGAACGGGATCTTAGTCCAGCTGCCGCTGCCTTCTCATATGGATGAGGATAAGATCATCCGCACGATCTCACCGGACAAGGATGTAGATGGATTCCATCCGGTCAGTGTCGGAAGGCTCTGGATCGGGGAGGAGGGCTTTGTGTCCTGTACCCCGGCCGGGATCATACAGCTTTTAAAGCGCTCCGGGATTGAGATCAGCGGAAAAGAGTGCGTTGTGATCGGACGAAGCAACATTGTCGGAAAACCGATGGCAGCACTTTTACTAAGGGAGAATGGGACAGTCACTGTAGCCCATTCCCGGACTAAGAACTTAAAAGAAGTTGCAAAGCGTGCAGATATATTAATCGTTGCGATCGGAAAGAGAGAGTTCATCGATTCCGAATACGTGAAGGACGGGGCAGTTGTTATTGATGTGGGGATGCACAGAGATGAGAACAATAAGCTTTGCGGGGATGTTGATTTTAACGATGTATCAGGGACCGTCTCTGCAATCACACCAGTGCCCGGCGGAGTGGGACCGATGACGATCGCAATGTTAATGAACAATTGTGTGGCAGCTGCGCGCAGGCAGGAGGAATTAAGATGAGATGTACACATTGTGGTGCCATAATTCCGGACGATATGCTGCGGTGTCCGGAATGCGGTATGGAAGTTCAGATTGTACCAGATTATAATCCTCTGGAAGATGTCCTTGCACAGGAAGTGAAAGGTTCTGTTGAAGACGCCACAAGACAGATCAGAACGGACGATATCAGAAGATACCGCCGTGACGGGTCAAGGGAGTATAGTAATTCTACGAGAGTATTAAGCCAGGGAGAGCTGGATGAGATAAGGGCAAGAAGAAGTGCAGCCATGAGGCAGAGCCGCCAGGCCGGGAGACATACGGCTGGTTCCATGCGCCAGACCGGAAGGGGAGCGACCGGATCCATGCGCCAGGGTTCCAGAAACACGACCGGTTCCATCCGTCAGGAGAGGACGAATACAGGCTCCATGCAAAGACAGGCTACATCAACGATATATCCACGAAGCGAGGCGGAGGAAAAACGCCGCCAGCAGATTGCGCGTAAAAAGCGTCTGGCAAAGAAACGCCGTCAGAGAGCACTGATCATCGTCCTGATCCTGATCATACTGGCTGGTGTATTTGGTTTTGTATACTATCAGAATTCTTACGAGGGCCAGATACGGAAAGGGAATGAGGCACTCCAGTCAAGTGACTATTCTCTTGCAGAGAAATATTATAATAAGGCAATTGCTAAAAATAGTAAAAAAGCAGAAGCATACACCGGATTATCTAAAGCCTACATTCAGCAGGATGACCTGGAAGGGGCAGAGGCAGTATTTACTGCAGCGATCGCTTCCCAGCCGTCCAATGTAGAGCTTTATAAGGCTGCGATACAATTTTATGTGGATACAAAGCAGCTGATCAAGATCTCTGAGCTGCTGGCAGACTGCGAATATGATGAGGTACTTGAAGGTGTTAAGGATTATGTTTCCAGGGAGCCCCAATTCAGCCTGGAGGAGGGTACTTACGAAGAGGTTCAGCAGGTAACACTGGACTCAGATGGGGGAACCATCTATTATACAGATGATGGTTCTGAGCCGGATACATCCAGTAAGCAGTATACCGAACCGATCCTGTTAAAGGAAGAGGGCAAACACGTCATTAAGGCGATCACTGTGAATAAAAAGAAGGTGCCAAGCCTGACTGCATCCCGAACTTTTGTGATCCAGCTTCCGATCGCGGACGCACCGTCTGTGACTCCGTCGACGGGACAGTATGAGGCTGCGTGCCAGATTACGATCACTGTGCCTGAGGGGTATACGGCTTATTACACAACAGATAATACAGACCCTTCGGATCCGGCTGTGACACCGAATGAGTATACCGGTCCGATCGATATGCCGGAAGGACAGACGATGTTTTCTGCTGTCCTGCGCAACAATAATTCCGGAAAGTATACTCAGGTGACAAAAAGGAACTATTTGCTGGAGATTTCCCATTAGAATAAAAGGATAAAAAATACCGCTGTGTTAAAAAATAGACAAAAACACAGCGGTATTTTTGTGCAAAAATTAACGGAAATTTTACCTGCTAACGGTTGCGTTAAAAGTTTAACGGTGTTATAATGAACACGTTAAAAAAATAACATACTGATTAAAGGAGATGCAGCAAATGAGCAGATTTACATTACCAAGAGACATTTATCACGGAAAAGGATGTTTGGAAGAACTGAAAAATCTGAAAGGAAAGAAAGCAATCCTTGTAGTAGGCGGCGGTTCCATGAAGCGTCAGGGATTCCTTGACAAAGCAGTCGGATACCTGAAAGAAGCCGGAATGGAAGTTCAGTTATTTGAAGGCGTTGAGCCGGACCCATCCGTAGAGACCGTTATGAAAGGTGCAGAAGCTATGCGTGCTTTCGAGCCGGACTGGATCGTAGCAATGGGCGGCGGTTCACCAATAGATGCAGCAAAAGCAATGTGGGCATTCTACGAATATCCGGATGTGACATTCGAAGATTTATGTATCCCATTTAACTTCCCTGAACTGAGACAGAAAGCAAAATTTGCAGCGATTCCGTCAACATCAGGAACAGCTACAGAAGTAACAGCATTCTCAGTTATCACGAACTACCAGACAGGTGTGAAGTATCCTCTGGCTGACTTCAACATCACACCAGATGTTGCTATCGTTGATTCTGAGTTAGTAGAGCAGCTTCCTGCAAAACAGGTCGCTTACACAGGAATGGATGCATTGACACATGCGATCGAAGCATATGTATCCACACTGAATTGTGCGTTCACAGATCCTCTGGCTATCCAGGCAATCGAGATGGTATTTGATTATCTGCCGGCTTCTTACAGAGGCAATCAGGGTGCAAGAGAGCAGATGCATACAGCACAGTGTCTGGCAGGTATGGCATTCTCCAACGCACTGCTTGGTATTGTACACTCCATGGCTCACAAGACAGGAGCAGCTTTCTCTACAGGTCATATCACACACGGATGTGCAAACGCTATGTACCTTCCATATGTGATCAAATACAACGCAAAGGATCCTGTAGCTGCAAAACGTTACGCTGAGATCGCACGCAGAGTCGGACTTCCGGGAGCATCTGAGAAGGCCCTGATCAACAGTCTGTGTGAGAAGATCGACGATTTCAATGTACAGCTTAGTATTCCGAAGACATTGAAAGAATTCGGCATTAACGAGGACGAATTCAAAGAGAAGATCGCAAAGATTTCCGAACTGGCTGTCGGAGACGCATGTACAGGCTCCAACCCAAGAAGCATCACACCTGCTGAGATGGAAAGACTGTTTAACTGCATCTACTACGGAACAGAAGTAGACTTCTAAATATCAGTAAAAGAATACATATCCGGAAGAGAACGGTAGTATAAGGATTAGAACGGGGACTGGCCTGACATAAGCTGGTCCCCTGTTTTCTGTAAAAATGTAAATGCAAAACAGAGTTGGTTCCATTTTTATAAAGAATACTTGCCATTCCTTTATTTATGTCGTATTATAAGAAAAGAGTGATTTTTTATCCAAAAGGATAAGAAAGTCCGCCGGACGGAATGTACACTGCGGCATATGGGGTAAATGCTGCAAAGTGGCCGCCGCAGGCGAGAGTTTCACAGTGAAACTCTATTTTATATAAGGAGGAAGAAGATGTACAAGATATTGAAAGCAGAGAAGCTGGCTGATAAGATCTATCTGATGGACGTACACGCACCGCGTGTTGCCAGCCATTGCCAGCCGGGTCAGTTTGTGATCGTGAAGATGGATGATAAGGGCGAGAGGATCCCTCTTACGATCTGTGATTATGACAGAGAAGCAGGAACGATCACGATCGTATTCCAGGAAGTGGGAGCTTCCACAGTGAAGATGGCAGATTTAAAAGAAGGGGACAGCTTCCGTGATTTCGTAGGACCTTTGGGATGCCCGTCAGAGTTTATCCACGAAGACCTGGAAGACCTCAAAAAGAAGAAAATGTTATTTGTTGCCGGCGGTGTAGGTGCTGCTCCGGTATATCCCCAGGTGAAATGGCTGCATGAGCACGGCATTGACGCTGACGTGATCGTTGGTTCCAAGACAAAAGATATGCTGATCCTGGAAAAAGAATTGGAAGCCGTTGCAGGTAATTTATATGTAACAACAGATGATGGCTCCTACGGACGTTCAGGTATGGTTACGGCAGTGATCGAGGATCTGGTTCAGAACGAAGGAAAGAAGTATGATGTATGCGTTGCCATCGGACCGATGATCATGATGAAGTTTGTATGTCTGCTTACAAAGAAGCTGGAGCTTCCGACCATCGTCAGCATGAACCCGATCATGGTAGACGGAACTGGAATGTGCGGTGCATGCCGTCTTCAGGTAGGCGATGAGATTAAATTTGCATGTGTTGACGGACCAGAGTTTGACGGACATTTAGTAGATTTTGATCAGGCAATGAAGAGAAGCCAGATGTATAAGACAGAAGAAGGCCGTGCAATGCTGAAATTACAAGAAGGAGACACTCATCATGGTGGCTGCGGAAACTGTGGAGGTGACAACTAATGGCTGATGTATTAAAAAAAGTGCCTGTAAGAGAGCAGGATCCAAAAGTGCGTGCAACAAATTTCGAGGAAGTTTGTCTCGGATATAACCAGGAAGAGGCAATGGAAGAAGCACAGAGATGCATAGGCTGTAAGAATGCAAAGTGTATCGAAGGATGTCCGGTTGCGATTGATATCCCTGGATTTATCAAAGAAGTAAAAGAAGGCAAGATCGAAGAAGCTTATAAAGTGATCGGTAAAGCTTCTGCTCTTCCGGCTATCTGCGGACGTGTGTGCCCACAGGAGTCTCAGTGTGAAGGCAGATGTATCCGCGGAATCAAAGGCGAGCCGGTTTCTATCGGTAAGCTGGAGAGATTTGTTGCAGATTATGCCCTGGAGCATGATATTAAACCGGAATGCCCAGAGACGACCAACGGACACAAGGTGGCAGTCATCGGTTCCGGCCCGTCCGGACTGACATGTGCCGGAGACCTTGCAAAGATGGGATATGATGTGACCGTATTTGAAGCTCTTCATGAGCTGGGCGGCGTATTGGTATATGGAATCCCTGAATTCCGTCTTCCAAAGCAGAAGGTCGTTGCAAAAGAGATTGAAAAAGTAAAAGAATTAGGTGTGAAGTTTGAGCCAAACGTAGTCATCGGCAAGTCCACAACCATTGACCAGCTGATCGAGGAAGAAGGATTTGAGGCTGTATTTATCGGTTCCGGTGCAGGTCTTCCGATGTTCATGGGAATCCCGGGAGAGAATGCAAACGGTGTATTTTCAGCAAATGAATACCTGACAAGAAGCAACCTGATGAAGGCTTTTGATGACAATTATGATACACCGATCGTTGCAGGTAAGAAGGTTGCAGTAGTCGGCGGCGGCAACGTGGCGATGGATGCTGCGAGAACGGCCTTAAGACTTGGTGCAGAAGTACATATCGTATACAGAAGAAGTGAAGCAGAGCTTCCGGCCAGAGTAGAAGAAGTACATCATGCAAAAGAAGAAGGGGTCATCTTTGATCTGCTCACAAATCCGAAGGAGATCCTTGTGGATGAGAATGGGTATGTAAAAGGAATGAAAGTGATCAAGATGGAACTCGGTGAGCCAGATGCATCTGGAAGAAGACGTCCGGTTGAGATCCCGGGATCTGAGTACGAGATCGAGCTTGATACCGTAGTTATGTCACTTGGTACTTCTCCGAACCCATTGATCTCCTCTACAACAAAAGGACTGGAAGTCAACAGAAGAAAATGTATCGTTGCTGAGGAAGAGAACGGACAGACATCAAAAGAAGGCGTATATGCCGGAGGAGATGCCGTTACAGGTGCAGCAACCGTTATTCTTGCCATGGGTGCAGGAAAAGCAGGTGCAAAGGGTATTGACGAATATCTGAAAAACAAATAAAATAATAAAGTAAAATGAATCATACTTCTCCATAGCTGCAGTACATAAAAGATCGTGCTGCGGTTATGGAGAAATTACTTTATCAGGAGGAAATCATGACGAAAAAAGAACTTGCTTTAGAATACCATAAAAAAGGATATAACTGCGCTCAGGCTGTAGCCTGCGTTTTCTGCGAAGATTTTGGAATTGCAGAAGAAGAGATGTTCAGAATTGCAGAAGGATTTGGATTTGGAATGGGAATGATGGAGGTATGTGGTGCCCTGTCAGGTCTGTTCATGGTAATCGGACTGCAGAACAGTGTGGGTGATCTGGAAAAAGGGAAGTCTACAAAGGCAGACACCTATAAAAAGGTAAAGGCATGTGCCGCAGAGTTTAAAGAAAAGAATAAGTCAATTCTCTGCCGTGAATTAAAGGGGATCGGCTCAGACAGGCCGCTTTGCAGCTGTGACCAGTGTATCATGGATGCGGTAGAGCTGGCGGAAGAATATTTGAGGGAGAACCCGGTCAGAAAGTAGGGTAAGCCGTCAAAAAATGAAAATCTGCAGAGAAAAAGGATGAAAGAATGAAGATTACAGTCCTGACTGTTGGGAAAATAAAAGAAAAGTATTTAAAAGATGCGATCGCAGAATACAGTAAGAGGTTAAGCAAATACTGTAAGCTGGAGATGATCGAGGTGGCGGATGAGAAGACACCTGACCAGGCAAGTGAAGCCGTAGAGGAACAGATCCGCGATAAAGAGGGCGAGCGCCTGCTAAAGAATATCAAAGAAGGTGCCTTTGTAATTACATTGGAGATTAGAGGAAAACAGCTGACTTCTGAGGAGCTGGCTGATAAGATAGAAAAACTGGGAGTGAGCGGGGTCAGCCATATTGTATTTGTGATCGGCGGCTCGATTGGTCTTGGCCGGGCTGTTATGGAGAGGTCTGATTATGCACTGAGTTTTTCAAAGATGACATTTCCACATCAACTGATGAGAGTGATATTACTGGAACAGATCTACCGGAGTTACCGGATTATTCAGGGAGATCCATATCACAAGTAAATGAGGTTTTTAACCCGTTATCATGTATTGGGAGGATGTGACTATTTTTTGACTCCATTGTCACCTGATCTATTTTCAATAAAAGGTACCGAAAATCTTGGAAATAAATTCAAAATAAGGAAAGGAAAATTAAATGGCTAAAATTGAAAAGATCGTCCATGGTGATTTTGATACGATATTGGATACAATACACAGAGCAGTATTGAAAAAAGTTCTACTTCATCCTGTGAGGAGGGAAGTGAAGAGGCATTTCTGGAGACGATTTCCAATGCCATAGACAATATGTAACAGTGTACCATGAAAGGTGCAGGCGAAGCAGTATCATATCGGAATTCTGCTTACGGCCTGCTCCTTTTTAACATGTGGAAAGTAAGATGGCAGCTGCAAAAACAGGCTCTGTCTATCATACAGATGCATAAGATCTAAGAACAATATTCCTCATACAGCGCTTCAAATAATTTTACATGAAGTTCTTCATCCTCGATGATCCGTTTCAGACATTCTGTGATATATGTATCCTGGATCTTCGCACACTGATTTTGGTATTTCTGAATCGTCAATTTTTCCCGTGTTATGGAATTCAAAAGCATAGGTTTTAATTCGAGGGCATAGGTATTATATGCTGGTGTCCAATAATGCATCTGCCTCCCCTGGTGTGTCCAGAGCCTGGGGTTCTCGCCCATGAGCCTTGCAATCTCGCCAAATATGTGCAGATGGTGCATTTCAACGATACTGACCTGTTTAAAGATCCCAGACAGCCGCGCATCATCGTCGATCAGCAGGTTATTGTAAAGATAAATACTTACGGTTGACATTTCTGAGTGCTGCCCGCCCATGTTATCTAACATCATTCTTCCGTAAAGCGGATTGCGTTCATCGGCCCGTACAGGCGGATATGGGGCGGATGCCTGAAAACGTTCCTTTGGCTGTGCAGCGTCTGGATGCTGCTCCCGGGAAGAATCTTCCCGCTGTTTTTCATTTTGCATATGATATACTCCTTTTTACAGCAATTTCTAATATACAATTTATGTGAACAGGGAGAAAGATATACGGGAATCACAAGATCACATTCAAATTACTTCGCTATAATTAACATTGCCTCGAGAGGAAATCTGATATATAATGGGAATAACGTGAAAAAGGGCTGATATTTCCTGAAATATTCCCCGTTATCAGCTGAAAGAAATATAGAGAATGATAGTCATAGGAGTATTAGATGAGTACAAAAAATGCAAAAAATTATTATAGGGCTGTCATTTTGATCTGCCTGTGTTTTTTTATTGTCGGAATGGGGCTGACCCTCTATATGATGGAACGTGATAAGGAACAGAGCGTCAAACATTTTACGGAATCCGTCTGGAGTATTAACAGTTCACTGAATAATCTCATCAAAAGTAATATTGAAACATTGGATGGCGTGGCGCTGACGATCGGTGAGATCGAGGTGACAGATCTGGGCCGTCTGCTTCCTGTTATAGAGGAGATCAATAATCGGAACGCATTTTACAGAATGGGTTTTATCGATGCGGATGGAAAAGGGGATATGGTGGATATGGATGGAGTCATCCATCAGGATATCGACTTTTCTGATGAATGGTTCTATCAGCAGGCCATGGAAGGAAACAATTCCCTGTCAGGTACGATAAAAGATGCCTTTAGCGGCCAGTATTTGAATTATTACGGTGTGCCGGTGGTGATACAGGGAGAGAACATAGGTGTTCTTGCAGCGGCTGACAGAACAGAACGGCTCAGGAGTATTTTGGATACATCGGCATACAGCCGAGGCGGTTTTGCAAATCTGATCGATTACGAAGGAAACTATATCATCCGTTCTGTGAAGTCTGCTGATATCATAAACTTGAGCGAGCTGGGCGAGTTTCCTGCCGGGCAGCTTGAACAGGTAAGGAAAGGGTTGGAGGCAGGCAAAGAGGGTGTTGCGGAATTTAAGAATGACGGCTCCACCTTCTGGGTGATCTATCAGCCGCTGGGGATCAATAACTGGTTTATACTGGGCATAGTGAAAGAACAGGTGGTGAATGCGGCATACTATTCCATCATGGGAACAGTTGCCCTGGTCGCTGCTGCAATGATTATCTTTGTGTTTTTGATCTACAGCATGAACCGGATGCAGAGAAAGAGTGAGAGCCGCCTGGAAAAGCTGGCATACCAGGATCCACTTTTGAAAATGAATAATTTTGTCAGGTTTTCTATGGATCTGAAGGAGAAATTGAACAAGGAAGCTTTCAAAAAGGCGGCATTTTGGTACGGGGATATCGATAATTTTAAGATATTTAATGAAACCTTTGGGTATGAGGCCGGGGATCAGCTTCTGAAGAATATGGCAGGAATTTTGGAGGAATTCTCCAGGGAAGGGGAACAGTTCTGCAGGGAAAATGCGGATCATTTTGTGGGGATACGCTATTATGAGAACCATGAGGAGCTGGTCGGCTGGTATCATAGTCTGACAGAGAGGCTGGAGCAGTATGTCATGTTTGATCACGATTCCTTTAGACTGGTGTTCAGCATTGGATTTTATTGTGCTGACAGGCCGGAGGACTTTCTGACGGTAAACGAGATGTATAACAGGGCAAAGATGGCCCAGAAGTCTATTAAACAGGAGAAGAATATCAGGTATGCCTTCTATTCAGACGAGATACGCAAGAGGCTTTTGCGCGAAAATGAATTAGAAGCACGGATGGAAAGCGCATTGGAAGCAGGAGAGTTTCAGTTATTTATCCAGCCCAAGACGGCTACACTTGAAAATAACCGGATCACCGGAGGGGAAGCTTTAGTCAGATGGATGATTCCGGGGCAGGGAATGATCAGCCCGGGTGAATTCATACCTCTCTTTGAGAAAAATGGATTCATCGTTCCTTTGGACAGATATATGTTCAAAAGCGCCTGCGCCTGGCTGAAGACCTACCTGGATGAGGGCGGAAGACCCATCCGTATCGCAGTTAACGTATCCAGGCTTGGTATATTCCAGGAGGATTTCCTTAAATATTATACAAATATGAAAACGCAGTATGGGATTCCGGATGGGATGCTGGAGCTGGAGTTTACAGAAAGTCTGGCGATAGAAGATAATGTCCAGCTTGGGCGGCGTGCCCGTCAGCTGCAGGAACGTGGGTTTATCTGCTCCTTAGATGACTTTGGGGCAGGCTATTCTTCTCTGAATACGCTAAAGGATCTGCCCATCGATGTATTGAAGCTGGATATGCTGTTCTTTAAAAAGGGAACAGATGCATTAAAGGCACGTATTATTGTCGCTAATGTCATTCGTCTGGCTAAAGAACTGAATATCAGGATCGTTGCGGAGGGAGTGGAGGAGCCGGACCAGGTAGAATTTTTACGGGAAAGTGCCTGTGATGTGATTCAGGGCTTTGTGTTCGAACGCCCGATCCCTGCCAGTGATTTTAGGGAACTTTTAAGAAAGGACCCCACCGGAGACTGGGGAGCCGGATTTCAATAGGAAAGGATTATTTATGGAAAATCAGGAACAGAAGCATAAAAGACGTCCCCGCTATAAAGGGACGCATCCAAGAAACTATCAGGAAAAGTATAAGGAGCTGCAGCCGGAGAAATATGCGGACACGATTGAAAAGGTGATCCAAAAGGGAAGCACTCCGGCCGGGATGCACATTTCCATCTGTGTACAGGAGATCCTGGACTTTTTACAGATCCGGCCGGGACAGAAAGGCCTGGATGCCACACTGGGATATGGGGGGCATACCCAGGCGATGTTAAAATGCCTGGAGGGCCAGGGACACATCTATGCCCTGGATGTAGACCCCATCGAATCGGCAAAAACAAAAGAGCGCCTGGAAAAGCTGGGCTACGGGCCGGATATTTTGACGGTGAAGCTTCTGAATTTTGCCAATATCGACCAGGTGGCAGAGGAAGCGGGGCTGTTCGACTTTGTGCTGGCCGACTTAGGTGTCTCTTCCATGCAGATCGATAATCCGGACCGCGGATTTTCTTATAAGACGGACGGTCCCCTTGATCTTAGGATGAATCCTCAAAAAGGGATCACAGCGGCAGAACGTCTGCGCACCATAGAGGAAGAAGAACTGACGGGGATGCTGATCGAGAACGCGGATGAACCTTATGCTGCCGAGATCTCCCAGGCAGTTGTTACGAAGATTAAGAGGGGCGGCGAGATCGGGACGACGAAGCAGCTTCGGGATCTGATCGAGGACACCTTGCAGTTTCTTCCGGAAAAAGAGCGGAGGGAGGCTGTGAAAAAGTCCTGCCAGAGGACCTTTCAGGCGCTTCGCATCGATGTGAACCAGGAATTTGAGGTTTTGTATGAGTTTTTAGATAAACTTCCCCATATTCTCGCACCGGGCGGCCGCGCGGCGATACTTACCTTCCATTCCGGGGAGGACCGTCTGGTGAAGAAGTCCTTCAAGCAGTTCCATAAGGAAGGGCTGTACAGCGAGGTGGCCAGGGACGTGATCCGTCCTTCCGCGCAGGAGTGTGCAAGGAACAGCCGGGCACGGTCCACGAAAATGCGCTGGGCAGTAAAGGCATAGACGATGCAGTGCGGCCGCGGGGAGCACAAAGCAGGACACGTAATGTCTGCCAGCATTCGGAAAAGGTACCAGTTATTGCTTGTATCTTTTTCCGGCTGTACATGTTAACATCTTGTTTGTAACAATTATGTAATATTTAATTCATAATTACATAACAAAAAGATACAACAGGAGGTTTACATGAGAAAATTATCGGTTTTAGCAGTTATGACAGCCGCAGCCATCGCGGGAAGTGCAGCACTTCCGGTTCAGGCTGCCGACACAAAGGTGATGAAGAAGCCGGTCACAAGTCAAAGAGTGACTGTGATCCAGGGAAATGATCTGAATGAATTAAAAGATAAGCTGAATGAAAAGCTGAATGGACTGGAAGGCAGTATAGGTGATATTTACTGGCAGGTCTGCCCGCCGGATGTGATCCTTCCGGATGGAAATACCCCTGGTCAGCCGGGGCCTGATGTGCCGGACACTGACCAGCCGGGACCGGATAATAATGTGCCGGATACGGATCAGCCGGACACAGATGTGCCGGGCGGTAATGTGCCGGATACGGATCAGCCGGGCACAGATGCACCGGATAATAACTTACCGGATACTGATCAGCCGGATACCGATCAGCCGGACACAGATGCACCGGATACGGAAAAGCCGGACGGGGATGTGAATAAGCCGGGCGGTGATACCGGAAAACCGGACGGGGACAGCAGCAAGCCAGGGCCGGATTCTCATGACCGGACATTTGCACAGCAGGTCGTAGACCTGGTAAATGCGGAAAGAGTGAAGGCTGGATTGATGACGCTGACAGTGGATGAGAAGATCGAGGCTGCCGCGTTGGTGAGAGCTAAAGAGACAGAGGTTTCCTTCTCCCATACAAGACCGAACGGTACGTCCTTTAGTACAGCACTTACGGAACAGGGTGTTTCCTACAGAGGCTCCGGCGAGAACATCGCATGGGGACAGCGCACGCCTCAGGAGGTCATGACCGGCTGGATGAACAGCGACGGACACAGAGCCAATATCCTGAATCCAAAGTTTACGAAGATCGGAGTCGGATATTATCAGAATGCCGCAGGGCGTAATTACTGGACACAGCTGTTTACTTACTAAATAAGAATGGATACCTCTAAAGCAGACCGATGAAAGATTAAATCTGCTGCTTTAGAGGTATTTTTTTTCGCAGAAATCTGCTCTGCGAGTCAACCTTTCACCCACTGTAAGTGTTTTCTAAGAGAGTCTTCCTGTATAATAAACTTATCAAACAGCGGGGCCCGCGCTGGTGATAAAGATATTCGAAGGGAGAAGAACTGATGAAACAGAAGATTTTAGATATTCAGTCATTGAAAAAGAATTACGGAAAAGGAAGTAATCTTACAAAGGCGCTGAATGGGATCACATTTCAAGTTATAGAGGGGGAATTTTTAGGAATCATGGGAAGCAGCGGATCCGGAAAGACAACGCTGCTCAACTGTATTGCAACGGCTGTTCATCCGACGGAAGGTAAGATTCTTTTAAACGAAGAGGACATCAGCCGCTTTAAAGGCAGAAAACTGGCAGATTACCGTGGGAAACGGATCGGCTATCTGTTCCAGAACTTTGAACTTTTAGATAATCTGACCGGAAGAGAGAATATCCTTCTTCCTCCGGCGATCCACAATATCCCGGAAAAGGAAGGTACAGGCAGGCTGAAAATGCTGGCAGACTATCTGGAGATCGAGGATGTCCTGGACAAATTCCCCTCACAGATGTCAGGGGGACAAAAGCAGCGGATTGCGGCGGCAAGAGCCATGATCCTGACCCCGGAAATCGTTCTGGCGGATGAGCCGACAGGGGCGCTGGATACGAAGAATGCCAAATCCCTCATGGAAAAGCTGTCCATTCTGAATCAGCAGGAGCAGTCTACAATCCTTATGGTGACACATGACTGCAATGCAGCAAGCTACTGCTCACGTATCCTGTTCATACAGGACGGGAAGATCTTCCATGAATTAAGGCGGAAGTTCCCGAAAGAGTCACAGCAGGAATTTTATGAGAGGATCCTGATGGTCATGGCGCAGTTGGGAGGAGGCAGTGCAAATGTTCTTTAATCTTGTATGGAAAAACAGTAGAAAAAACAGGAAAGAAAATGGTCTGTTCTTTGCCTCGCTCATTGTTTCGATCATCGCATTTTATATCATTTTGTCCCTGGAAAATCAGGATGTCATGCAGTTTTTGCTGAAAATGGAAAGCGATGCGGTGAACAGAATCTACCAGCTGCTTCCGGCGCTTTACGGTGTTTCATTGATCCTTCTGTTTTCCCTGGTGTATTTTGCGGGAACATATCAGATGCAGCTTAGAAGCCACGAGCTGGGAATGTATCTGATGATGGGCATGCGGCGTTTTCGTATGTTTGTAATGCTGATGGCAGAAGACGTTTTCCACAGTCTGTTTGCTCTTTTGATCGGGATTCCCGCTGCAGTTTTTCTGTCGGAAATGATCAGCCTGATCACGGCAAAGATTGTGGGGCTGGGGATTATCGGACACAGCTTTCGTATTTCCTGGACCGCGGTTCTGTGGACCGTGATCGGTTTTATCGCAATCAAATCGGCGGCCATGCTGATCTTCTGCACCAGTGTGATGAGAAAAGAGATCATAAGTCTGCTGGCAGACACACAGGAAGAGAAGCAGAAGGTGAAAAAAAAGGGGATCGGAATCGTGGAATCACTGGCCGGGATCTGTCTGCTGGCCGGAGCGTATGGTCTGGCGATTCAAGGAAAGGCCTGGCAGAATGTGGGGAATATGGGGCTGACTCTATTACTGGGTATCACAGGAACCGTTCTTTTATTCAGGGGAATCGGGATCCTGTTAGAGATTCTGTTCAAGATCAAAAAACAAAAGAAGGGACTGGAGACCTTTACGTTCCGTCAGCTGCAGGAGAATGTTTTTCAGCGTCCGGGATCTCTGGCGGTGTCTTCCCTATTGATCCTGGCAGCGCTGTGCTGCTTTGGCTTCGGAGTTTCCGTCAGCTGGCAGCAAGACGGAAAAGAGGCTCATGTGTTCGATTATACCTTTGTGGTGGATGGAAAGTCCATAGAACAGGCTCTTCAAAAGGCAGGAGTAGAGGATGATTTTTCCCGGATGCTTGAGGTAAAGACGGGGATGGCGGATGACGAGGAGAATTTCTCCTGTCAAGAACTGATTCAGGCCGTGGATTCCCTGGAAGACTCGGAGGCCAAAGCGAATCTGATCAACAACCTGAGGTACTTCACAACTCCTTATTTTATATCCCTTTCTGGTTATAACCAAATCTTAATGCTTGCAGGGGAACAGCCGATCGAGTTGAAGGACGGCCAGGCGGCGCTTTATGGTGATGTGGAATTGAATACAGGCAAACAGAGAGAACTGCTCAATGCCGCTTTGCAAAAGAAGCCTGATATTGAGATTGGAGGAACCTCTTATCAATTATTAGAACGGATGTATCAGACAGATTTTGTAGTTGACCGTTCCATCACAATTGCATTCGGAGTGATCATTCCGGATTCTTTGTATGACCAGCTTGTGACGGAACGCTCCGATTCCTATCTGAATGCGGTTCTTAAGGAAGAACTGGTGAAAGAAAAAGGTCTGATGCAGGCAATGCAGTCAGTCAACGGGAAGCTGGACGGGACCGGGATAGAGTACGAGAGTTATCTGCAGAACATGGGAAGACAGCTGTTCTACAAGGTAGCACTGGGATATATCACGATCTATCTGGCGGTCATTTTCCTGATCATCGCCAACACCGTTATGGGAGTACAGTATCTGATGCACCAGCAAAAGACGAAAAAAAGATATCATACTTTAATCCGTCTGGGCAGCTCATACAAAGCACTGTGCCGCAGCAGCAACAGACAGATCGGATGGTATTTCGGTCTTCCCATATTCGTTGCTGTGCTCAGCAGTATTTTCGGAGTCCAGGCATTGTTTGCCGGATTTTTGACGGACAGTATCCGGTTTATGCAGGAGGGACTGCTTAAGATCACCGGGACTATGATTCTTTTCATTATTGTGATAGAATTTATTTATATGTCAGCCGTGATGCGGCTTGGCAGCCGGCAGATCCTTTGGAGGATGGACAACAAAAGAGAAGAGTAGGGACGTATGAGATCAAGAAGGAGCGGAGTGGAAAAATGAGCAGGATTGTCATTGTGGAGGATGAGATTTTTATGCGGGATGAGCTTCAGGATCTGCTTGAAAAGGCAGGGTATGAAGCCTGCTGCCTGGACGATTTTTCAGACACGGCTTCACAGGTCCTAAGCAGGGAGCCGGATCTTGTCCTCCTGGACATCAACCTGCCGGGGCAGACCGGATTCGAGGTTTGCAAGTTTATCCGGCAGAAAAGCCTCGTGCCGGTTCTTATCCTGACCAGCCGGGATGCCATGAAGGATGAGCTTCATGCCCTGGGGCTGGGAGCGGATGAATACCTGGCAAAGCCCTGCCATAAGGAACGGCTGCTGGCAAGGATCGCGAATCTTTTGCGCAGATCCGGACCACAGGATCATTTCCTGCAGGTACCGGGAATCCGTTTGGATTCCAATACGTTTACACTCTATACTGAAAAGACCTCTGTCGTTCTGCCTGAAAACCAGGGCAAGATCATGGAACAGCTTATGTCTTGTTATGGACAGATTGTATCGAGAGAGGATCTGTTCCAGACATTGTGGGGAACCGCACAGTACGTGGATGAGAATGCGCTGCAGGTGAATATGACCAGGCTGAAAAAGACGCTTGGCAGGCTGGATCTGGCCCATCGCATCGTGACCGTCAGAGGCACCGGATATTATTTAGAGCAGAGACAGGAGGAGAGATGAGATGCCGGGAAAATGGATCAGTCTTTGTAAGACTCATATCATCTGGCTTGGAATGCTCGGATGTACGGACCTTATGTTTGGTATCTTCTTATGGCTTTTGAATCCGGAGGCTTTCTGGGTGCTGTTTGGTGTCATGGTCTTTGTCTCTCTGGGCATCTTTGGACTTTCTATGTGCATCACATATAATAGGGAACGAAAAAAAGAGGAGGCTTTTTGGGAAATACTGGAGTACCCGGAATTATTCGAGGAAGAAAAGCTGCCCCATGTTTTTCAGGGAGCAGACCGCGGTATGGTGCTGGCGGCGGTACAGAAGCTACAGACGGAAGCGGCGAGGATCAGGGATCAGGATTCTCATATCCGGGAATATGAAGACTACATGGAGGCATGGGCACACGAGGTCAAAACGCCGCTGGTTCTTATGACATTTGTGCTGGACAACCGAAAGGATGAGATGTCCCTTAAGGCCTATCAGAAGCTGGAGTATGCCAGAAACCAGCTCCAGGAGGATATCAGCCAGGTTTTATACTATGCAGGGCTTTTTGCCCCTCATTCGAACAGCATTCTAGAGCGGCTTTCCCTGAGAGAATGCTGTGAGGAAGGGATGAGGGAGTATGCGGTTCTTTTGGAAGAGCACAGGTATATCGTAAAAAATGAGGTGGAGGAGCTTTTTGTTGTATCGGACAGAAAAGGCCTGACCTTTATGATCAGCCAGGTGGTCAGCAACAGCATCAAATATGCGGACCAGACGAAGGAAAAGAACGAATTACATTTTTACACAAAACGTTCCGAAAGCGGGAAGGAGATTTCTCTTCATCTTCGTGACAACGGCATCGGAGTTCCTGCGTATGATCTTCCCTTTTTATTTGATAAAGGGTTTACGGGACAGAACAGGGGAGAGCAGAAAAAGGCAACGGGAATGGGCCTTTATCTGGTAAAAGAGATTGCCCGGAAGCTGAAGATCGAGGTGGATGTCCGTTCTGAAAACGGGAAGGGATTTGAGATTATTTTTCAATTTCCCTGTGTAGATTCTATCAAATAAACCTGTGGTTAACTTTTTACCTGGTTTCGTTAAAAAGCGCTCAATTGTGGGAGCGTTTCTTAAAATGGTATAATCAGTTTAGCAACAGAGAAACACGTAAACGAGATCAGGAGGAAAAAATATGCCGATTTGTACAATTATTCATGACAGAAGAAAAGAACTTGGGCTTACCCAGGAGAAGGTAGCAGAATATCTGGGAGTATCGACCCCGGCTGTAAACAAGTGGGAGAAGGGCACTACGTTTCCTGATGTGACTCTGCTGGCGCCCCTGGCACGGCTGCTTGAGGTGGATATGAATGTCCTGTTCAGCTTCGAGGAAGAGCTTTCACAGCAGGAACTGGGGAAATTCTGCATGGAACTGTCGACCGTGGCAAAAGAACAGGGACTGGATCGCGGATTCGAACTGCTGGAGGAAAAGATGCGTAAATATCCGAAATGCGGCGCCCTGATTCAGAGTGCGTCCGTCACATTAGACGGTTTTGTGATGATGGCAGGCCTGCCGGTGGAGGAGAAGGAAAAGTATGAAAAGAAACTGATTGATCTGTATCAGCGTGCAGTGGAGGTTGGAGACGAGAAGGTACGGGCCTTGTCTTTTCACAGATTGACAAGTATGTATACGCAGAGAGGAGAATATCAAAAGGCCAGGGAAGTCCTGGAACTTATCCCGGAAAAGGTGACGGTGGACAAAAAACAGCTTGAGAGCAGGCTGTTGTTAAAAGAAGGTAAGGCCGATGAGGCAGCAGTTATCTTAGAGCAGTCCCTTGTTACCAAGCTGAATGAGCTGATGTCTCTGCTGATGTTTTTGCTGGAATGTGAGGTGGAGCGGGGCAGGACGGATGCAGTGGAGCATATCACAGGAGCCTGGAAGAAGACAGCGGGTGCATTCAAATTATGGAAATACGGCGAGGAGGTGCTTTCCTACCATGCCGCTGTGATCCAGAAGGATATACCGGAGACGATCACTCTCTTAAAGAGGCTTATGCCGCTGATTACCCGGCCATGGGATATGAAAGAGACGGTATTGTTCAAGGATCTGGCCCCGGAAAAAACGCAGAAGGCCGAGGTCCCGAATGTGGGAAAACAATTCCTGCCGGGATTGATCTCAGAGCTGGAACATAACCCAATGTATGATTTTATTCAGGGAAATGAAGAATTTCAGGAAGTGCTTGAGAGCTTTAAAAAGGCTGCGAAAGAGTAATGTAAGCGTTCATAGGGAGTAAAAACGGGACATCTTGCCGGTGTGGAGGAAGATGTCCCGTTTGATTATTCAGAAGTATCCATTTTTGTACCTACATCCAATTGATCAGGCTGCTTCATATAATGTTACCCCCTCTTTTTGAACATTTGTATAAAACGGATAAGAATTCCCCCAGTGCTTAAAGTGCTCTTCATTTTTTACAACGGACATTATCCAAATATCATGCTCCACATTGTACTGAAATCCTAACTCTGATAAGTAGTCCGAATATTTTTCAATTTCGCCCTCCGAAAGATCAACTAAAATCATAATATCTACATCCGAATCACTGGTGAAATCTCCTCTGGCATAGGAACCATATAAAATAACGCTTTTTAAATGAGAACCATATATCTTTTGTATTTCAGTCAGAACAAGAGTTTTGAGTACCTGGCGAAAAAGCTTTCACACTCAAAGGATTGCATCCATCCTAAAATCCAGGTATAATAACCCCACCGAACAATAATATAAGGGATGGAGATATCGAGAGGAAAATGAGAATTACAGCATTGAGATATAATTTCCGGCACAAAGGAGACACACATGGCATTTTTTGACAAGAAAACAGCACTTCAAAAGGAGTGGGAAAAACTAAAGAAACAGGAGCAGCGTTTCCTTTTAAAGCGGATGGAGAAGAAGGATACCCTTCTAAACAGAACGCTTGCCGATAAAGTGCCGCCGAAGCTTCAAAGTACGCTGGATACGGCGTTTTCGAAGGCATTTGAGCTGGTCTTTGAGAAAGGGACCGGAGTAATTGAGAAGACTTATAAAAAGGAAAAGCTTGAGCAGGAATATCAGGTTCACCATTATGCGGCCAAACTGAGCCAGGACAAAAAGTCTCTTCGCACATTTTCGAATAAGGCAAGGGAAACAGGGGCGAAAAATCTTCTCTTTTCCGGTGTGTCCGGGATCGGGATGGGAGTATTGGGGATTGGTCTGCCGGATATCCCTGTCTTTACGGGAATGATTCTGAAAAATATATACGAAATAGCACTGCAGCATGGATATGGGTATGAGACGAGGGAAGAGAAGTATTTTATTCTGCTGGTGATCCAGGGAGCGGTATCCTACGGCGAGGCATTGGAGCAGGCAGATAGAAAGCTGAATGAATTTATTGAAAACCAAAGAATCCCGGAAGGCTATGAAGAAAGGAAACAGATCCAAAAGACTGCAGGAATGTTATCCAAAGAACTGCTTTACATGAAATTTTTGCAGGGCATTCCCATCGCCGGAGTGGTGGGCGGTGCCTATGACGCTGTCTACATGCAGCGTATAACGGCATATGCGGGA
Source organism: Faecalicatena sp. (assembly GCF_058819085.1). NCBI lineage: Bacteria > Bacillati > Bacillota > Clostridia > Lachnospirales > Lachnospiraceae > Faecalicatena > Faecalicatena sp. The sequence continues at coordinate 9,987 of NZ_JBZUUL010000012.1, read as the reverse complement.
CTAAAATATAAGCGGAGGAAGTTTCATGATTTCATGAAAGGAGATTCGGAAGAAGAATTAATATGATAAGTGAAAGACCGCAAGATTCATGAAAACCTGCGGTCTTCTTTTTATTATAATCTAAGCGGAAAGGAGGGAGGCTGCATTGAACAGTAATCTGGAAAATATCGTAACTGTTATTCATTATATAGAAGAACATCTGACCGAGAAACTGAATCTGGATGCGATTGCCAGGGCAGCAGGCTATTCGAAATATCATCTGCACCGGATGTTTGCGGATACCGTGGGGTTATCGATCCATGAGTATGTGAAACGCAGGCAGCTGACAGAGGCCGCAAAGCTGCTCGTGTTTTCCGACCGGACGATCCTGGAGATCTCACTGCTTGCCGGATATGAAAGCCAGCAGGCATTTACAGATGCTTTCAGGCAGATGTACAAAAAATCGCCGAACGAATATCGGATCAAAGAAGAATTTTATCCCCTGCAGCTTAGATTTGACTTGGAAAAATATTTAAACCAAAATGTATCATATGAGGATATGGAGGACAAGATCTGCTTTGCAAAAGATGAGGATATCCCGTTGTGGATGGAGCTGGTCCGGCTGATCGTGGATGGCTATCCACACCTCAATGAGGAGGAGTACTGGGAAATATTAAAGCAGAGTATCAAGGAAAAGAGGGCACTGATCCTGAAACAGAAAAAAACGGCAGTTGGAGTTATGATGATAAACTATGAAACAGGCTGCATCGAATTTTTCGGGGTCCATCCTCTATACCGTAAGAGTGGGATCGCGAAAATGTTCCTGGATAAGGTGATGAATGAATTGCTTCCTGACATGGAGATATCCATCACGACATTCCGGGAAGGAGACAAGGCGGATACCGGTTATCGGGAAACATACAAAGCCTTAGGATTCGCAGAATCGGAGCTGCTCGTGGAATTCGGGTATCCAACACAGAAGATGGTGTTTTGCAAAAGCTGTGGAGGGCAGGCCAATGAGTAGAGAAAGAAATATGACTGGGGAAAGGGAATTAAGCGGAGAGGATAGACGCAGTGGAGAGCAAAGCGAAAATCCCCTTGACCAGGAGTTTACGCTTTTTTCTCTGCTCAAGTTTGCCTTGCCGACCATAGGCATGATGCTGTTTATGGGATTTTATACGATTACAGATACGGTGTTCGTGTCCCGGTTTGTAGATACGAACGCACTGTCAGCCCTGAATATTGTCTGTCCGGTCATCAATCTCATTGTGGGGCTGGGAACCATGCTTGCTACTGGGGGAAGCGCGGTCGTAGCGAAAAAGATGGGAGAAGGAAACATAGACAGGGCGAAAGCCGATTTTACCCTGATTGTTTTGTTTGGTGTTGCATTGGGGGTGGTGATCGCGGTCCTGGGGACGGTCTTACTGGAGGATATTGTGTGGGGACTGGGGTCCAGTAGTGTACTCTATCCCTATTGCAGGGAATATCTGCTCGTTATCCTTCTTTTTACTCCTGCCAGCATGCTGCAGGTGCTGTTCCAGAATCTGATCGTGACCGCAGGAAAACCAGGATTTGGTCTGGTGCTTTCTATGGGCGCCGGGGCAGCTAATATCATACTGGACTATATTTTCATGGTCCCATTGGATATGGGAGTGAAAGGAGCTGCTTTGGGGACTGGGATCGGATATGTGATCCCTGCTGCTGCGGGGATTTTCTTCTTTATGAGCAGAAAGGGCACACTGTCGTTTACAAAGCCAAGCCTGGATGTATCTGTTCTGCGAAAAAGCTGCGGAAACGGAGCATCAGAAATGGTCAGTCAGATTTCCACAGCAGTTACCACCTTTTTCTTTAACCTGACAATGATGAGACTTTTGGGAGAAAACGGGGTCGCGTCCATCACGATCCTTATCTATACACAGTTTTTACTGACCACGTTGTATATCGGATTTTCCATGGGAATTGCGCCTGTGATCAGTTTTCACTATGGGGCAGGGCATACTCTGCGGCTGAAGAAAATATTTCGGATGGCCCTGGGATTTATCCTCTCCAGCTCCCTTCTCATTTTCCTGATATCTATGACAGGAAGGCAGGAACTTGTACGACTTTTTACAGGGAGGGAAAAAGAGGTGTATCAGATCACTACCGCTGGTTTTCAGATTTTTGCATTCAGTTTTCTGTTTTCGGGCATCAACATCTTTTCATCCGCTGCGTTTACGGCACTGTCCAACGGAAAAATATCGGCGGCGATCTCATTTTTGCGAACCTTTGGGTTTCTTATGATCGGGCTGATCGTTCTGCCGCACATGCTGGGCGTGACAGGCGTTTGGCTTGCCGTCCCTTTAGCCGAGGCATTCACATTCTGCACAGCCTTGGTTCTGATGAAAAAAAGTGCAGTATTTTAAAGCGATTTTAGTAACTATCCTGAACCGCCGATATACCCCTGGTATCATATCGCCCTGGTTATAAGGGGGATATGATACCAGGGGAGCGGCGGTTTCGCTTTGTTATGTATCAAATCTGCAGAGGTGGAGAGTATCAGTATCCATATCATAAAGTCCTAATGTGAAATTGAATGAATTTCTATGCAGAATATCTGCTCCCGTGGCTTTCTCGGACTTGGCCTGTCTGTCAATTAAACAATAATATCCTCTTTGAATTTCTGGGATAAGTTCATTCCCTTCATCATCTGTCAAAATTGACCCCATGGTGGTGGTTTCATCTGATGTGCCATATATTAATGTTTTTACAGTTTCATTTAATGGAAACGCTTTCCATTGAGAGTGTTCTTTAATTTGTTCCAAAACTTTACCATCGGAAAAACTTAGAACAATATAAGTCGTTCCATCACCATGAAATCCTCCGTGATTATCCATATTGGATATCTCATCACCATTTGATACATCAATCCCTAGTTCATTTGAAATAGTGTTTAGAGGCTCTTGTGAACTACAGGCGTAAAGAAGGAGTAAAACAAGTAATATACCGATTACAGAAATTATTCGTTTCATAAATCAACTATGCACCTCCACAGATTTTAAACGTTTATATCTTTAAATTTGCTGCCTTGTTAAAAAAGGCTTTTTCTAAGTGTTCATATTCATCTTGTGAGCAGATAGATTTGCACTTTTCCTTATATACACAAGAACGTTTGAGCATACTGTTTATTTTGGCACAAGGAAATTCTGAACATTGATTACACTTATCGACCTTATGCTCTTTTATGCATTCAACTAACTGATATGTGCAGTCTTTATGTGAAGAACATCCTGTGCAGCGAATTTCATTATGTGACACAATGGTATCCCTCCATCCCACACGATACCATAATTCAGCCACATTATTTAATTCTTCTTCCGTTTTTGCTAAATATCTGGGACATTCCAAACAGTTATCTCCACACAAAGTGATTTTTTTCATTGTAGTTTCTCCTATAAATACGATTTTAGTTTAGAAAACTGGGATTATCTTATTTCTTCCGACTTATTGTATTTACTAATAAAATGGTGATAATCACAACTGCAATTCCTAATATTGTAAATACATTTTCTAAGTTGTCGGCTGCTGTTTCTCCAATTAAACAAGAAATAATAAGAAGCACGTCTGTTGCGATCATACAACTGCCCATTATGTGACATAGCCTTTTATAATTATATTTTTCTTTCTCTTCACTGCTCATAGCATTGTAGCCGGCTATAAGCCAGCCTCCTTTTCCACGAAAAAAAACAAGCGCTAAAATAGCAAATAGGACAATTAGTATATACCGATCTACCATAAGATTTTCCTCCTCGAATTCATAGGTTCAATTCTACCATTCTGCCTAATTGAGTAATTTTTTTGCTTTGAATATAGGTATTATTTCGTGCAAAATCAATGACTGGATTACAAAAATCTTTTACAGAATACCATAAATAATATTCCTTTTGTATTACAGCCCCTATCTATCGGACAACACTTTTGCGGCTGAAATACTATCATCTACGTTTCTACAAATATTATAGCACTATATTCCAATACCGTCATTTTTTTCTTCTTGTCAATCCTCCCATATTAACTCTGAATTTTCAGCAATAGCAGCATAGTCTATCAGACCTTCCAGCTCAAATTCGCCATAATATATCTGATCAATTTCATCTTTGTCCCCTAAACAAAAGGTATCTTTATAATCATCTTTTTTAAGAATTGGTTGAATGTATTTTGACCACGGTGTTTCATAATAGTAAAATACTGTTATGCTTTTTTCACTTCCATTTATTGTTGTTTTGGAAGGTGCAAGAGATACTGTTCCTCCTAAATTTTTATCCTGATAAGTAGCATAAAGTTTTCCGTCTACTTCATCAATGCTAATTATATCATTATCATATGGGATGCAAGTTTTCGCTAAAATCGCATAAGAATGGAAACCGATAGCTATAAGAATGGTAGCAATTATAGCACTAACCAAAATAATTGTGTTCTTTTTCCGCAAATGCGATTTCAGTTTTTTGAACACCCTTGCCTCGGAAAGCTGGATATTTTTAGTTGACGGTAAAATAATATCTTGTTTTAAGATCTCCGCCTCATTTCTACAAGAATCACATGAGCTTAAATGTTCCTCTACCATTTCTTTCGTAGCATTACTCACAACACCATCTAAGTAAAGAGGTAGAACATCTTTAATAATATCGCAGCTAATTTTTTTCATACTCTATCGCCTCCATATATTCTAATATTTGTTTTTTAGCTCTATAAAAAGTTACTCTTGCCCAACAGGGACTTTTCCTAAACAACATTCCAATTTTCTCAAACGGTAATTCTCCAAATACTCGTAAACTAAACACTTCTTTATATGGCTCGTTCATATCATGAAGAAACTGGTGAATGAGAAAAGCGTTTTCTTCATCTACAAACTGCTCTGTAAAATCAATTTGCACATCTGCAACATTTTCAGAGATTTCCTTGTCTGCATAAATTTTTTGCCGTTTGCAGAATGTATAATATGTATTCTTGGCGATCGTAAATAGCCATGCCCGAATATCCTTTGCGCCATCATATGTATCTATAGATTTTAGTGCCTTTGCAAAAGTTTCTTGTGTCATTTCTTCGGCAACATCTTCATTTGCTGATAGACTGCATAAATACAAAAAAACATCTCGAAAATATGATCTATAGATTTGTTCAAAGTCCACGCCTTTCACCCCCTTTCACTCTATTAACTATCTAGTTTAAAAAATGTTACAATGTTTATCAAAAAATTGATTTTTCTCTAACCAAAAGTTTATTGTATCTGCTGGAGAATTACAAGCAAATAACTATTTAAGAATAACAAAACAGCTAAAGGCGGTAGGAAATCTCTATCACCTTTATACTTTTTCTTGACATCTGTCACAGTGTGTAATACACTGTAATGGTAATAGTAATACAGTGTAAGGCGGGAGGAGAAAATTGGAGCTATTCATTAATAACCATGCAAGCAAACCCATATATGAACAAATATCAGACCAGATTAAAGCGCTGGTAATGAGTGGTGAATTACAGGCAGGCGAAGCGATTCCGTCCATTCGCGCAATGGCTAAATCACTACATATCAGTGTTTTAACAGTACAGAAGGCATACGATAAACTGCAGGAGGATGGATTTATTGAAACCACTGCCGGAAAAGGCTGCTTTGTATCTGCACAAAATCAAGATTTTTATTTGGAAGAACAACAAAAAAAGATTGAAGAACATTTCAACGAAGCAATCGGAATTGCCCGGTCAAGCGGTATAAAATTAGATAAATTGATTGGCCTTTTGTCACTGTTGTATGAGGAGGATTAAAAATGAATACAGCATTAACGATTACAGGATTAACAAAGAGATATAGCAGCTTTATACTGGATCATGTTTCTTTCAGCATACCATCTGGAAGTATTGTGGGATTGATTGGCGAAAATGGTGCAGGAAAAAGCACAACTATTAATTCTATCTTAGGTCTTATAAAAAAAGATAGCGGGAAAATCACGATTTTAGGTCACGATATAGAGAATTTAGATCGTTCTGTAAAAGAAAAAATTGGTGTTGTTTTTGACGGAAGTAACTTTTCTGAGGAATTAACTCCTGTTAAGCTAAGTAAAGTATTGCGGGATATTTATTCTTCGTGGGATCAGCCCTGCTTTAACAGACTATTAGACCAGTTGAATATACCTGCAGCAAAGAAGATTAAAACGTTCTCCAAGGGGATGAAAATGAAACTTTCTATTGCGGCAGCGTTTGCCCACCATCCTCAGCTGCTGATTTTAGATGAAGCAACCGGTGGTCTTGACCCGATCGTGAGGGATGATATTTTAGATATGTTTTTAGAGTTTGTGCAGGATGAAGAACATTCTATTTTAGTATCTTCCCACATCACAAGTGATTTAGAAAAAGTTGCTGATTACATTGTCTTTATCCACGAAGGGAAAATAATTTTCTGTGAGCCTAAAGACGAACTGTTGGAACACTATGGGATTATGAAATGCGGGGCAGCACAATTTGATGCTATTGATAAAAAAGATATTGTAGCATATCGCAAACAGGATTATGAGTGGCAGGTATTGACTGCTGACAGGGAAAAGGCAGCCAGGAAATATCCGAAGGCAATCGTTACCCCTGTCACGATAGATGAAATTATGCTGCTCTATGTGAAAGGGGAAAACGAATGAAAGGACTAATTCGCAATAACTTCTATTCAATGGAAAATAATATAAAAATATCCTTTATTGTTGCATTATTTTTGGCGGCTTCCACTTTCTTTGCAAAACACAGTGCCTTTATTCAAGTGGTTATAGCTATGCAGTTATTTATCTTTATAGCAAATGTAGGGACTTCACTTCATGCTGATGTAGTATCAAAATGGAACAAGTTTGAACTTACCCTGCCTGTGAAATGCAATGATATAATAAAAGCAAAATACATCTCATTTGCAATATTGTTTTTGTTTGGCATAATGATGGGCGGCATTACAGCCCTTTCTAACTTTGTTACAAGTGGTTCTTCCAATATGGAAGCTGTACTTTATGGTTATACATTTGGTTTAACGCTTTCAGCAGCCACGACAGCAATTATGTATCCGCTTATGCTAAAATTAGGGACAGAGAAAAATGAGTTAATTATGATTTTATCGGCGATGGTTTCGATTGGATTAGTAGTCTTAGCAGCTGGCGTTTTAACTCCGCTGACTGGCGAAATGAACATGAAACATCCACTTGTAGGGATCGTATCGATGATAGTTGCGTTAGTGATGTTTGCCGGTTCATACTTTGTTTCCATAAAAATATATCGGAATAAAGAATTCAACTAAATGGCATAAGAAAAACAAACTTGCAGACCGTAAACTGGTTTCAGAATCTATGTACCGCCGCATGGGTAACACCATAGCGGCGGTTTTGTATGTTCCGCTATTGTTTATCAAAATGCTACCTGAACCTCACCTCAGTTCCACGTTCATTAAATATCCTGAATCTATCAAATTACCAGGAGGTTGTAAACAGTCATAAAAATCTTTCACATAATGTAAGAAATATGTTATAATCGGCAGTAGAACATTTCGGTAAAGGTGGTGAGCAAGTGGCTGTTAAAGATAAGTATAAGTTTGATAGTAAAATTCACGTATTCAGAGCAACTAAAAGAATGAGTCAGCAAGAACTTGCAGACCTTGTGGGAGTATCAAGGCAGACAATCATTCAGCTTGAACGAAACAGATATAATCCATCTATGCTTTTAGCATATAGTATCGCAAAGGTCTTTGATGTTCATATCGAAGACATATTCGATTTTGAGGAGGTAAAAAAATAGTGACTTTTTATGAATTGATGAGTAATATGGCTTTGGCATATTTTCTACAGGCACTTGCACTAATAACCACTGTATTATTTATAGTATATGCAGTCTCTAAAGAAGGACGGGATGAACACGGTCGGGCAATACTAGGAACAGCTTGTTTTTATGGTATCATTGCGTTGCTTATTTTTATGAACATAACGAGTTACTATATGTATCATGTTATTGAGAATATTATTATTTTTGCAAATACTTTACGTTTAATGTACAATGGTTTTTTGTTAGTCGTATTGATTTCTATTGCAATATTAAGAAAAACAAAATAGATCCGTTATGGTTACCTATTTGCAATGCATTAATGTGAATAGGTAATTTTTTAATTCTAAATGTAAGAAATATTTGACTTATAGTGAAAAATAAATTATAATGTCATTACAGATAGACAATAATCATAAGTAAAATACATTGTCTGGGAAGGAGGAATATGTAATGGATAATTTATGGGTATATATTTTAATTGCTGCGCTTATTTTAGGCGGAGGATGTTCAGTGGCTGGTACTTGGTGGAGTAAAAATAAGAAAAAGAAAGAGGAAAAAGAAGAGGAATAATTCAGTTTTACAATCCACCTGTTGTTTTGCTGCGTTAGAATACAAATTTGAAGTAATCCCAGGAGGGAAGTCTCCTGGGATTTTTTATAAGGCACAAGTCTTTTCTGTAATCAATAGATACTTTACTGTATTGTCTGCTTCAAGTGACATATTTGCATTTTCCTGGTGGTAGAATACCATTAAAAAATACTTTATAATTGTGATAAGGGAGGTGGCATCTATGAAATTAGAAGAAAAGTTGCAAATATTGAGAAAAAAGAATGGATATTCTCAGGAACAATTAGCCGATAAACTTGGTACAGCTCGTCAAACTATAAGCAAATGGGAAACTGGACAAGCAATTCCAGAACTGAATGGATTGATAGCGTTAAGCAAATTATATGGTATAGCGATTGATCGGATTGTTAAAGATGATGATGAATGTAATTTACCTATTTATAAAGGCGCAGATATAAGTGTAAATGAAATGATTTCCTTTTTGGTCTATGCAAAAGCACACACTTATCCTGTAAATGAAAATAAAGTTGCTTCTTCTCGAACAAAGTCACATGATTATAGTTACAGTGAAAACGGATATAAGTATCTTGATACATATTTAGGTGGAGAAAGATTTTCCGGTTCTGAAGCTGTCTGGTATCATGATAATCCTATATGGAGCATGAATTATATGGGACGTATAATCGGAGATTTTTTTGATAATGATTTTCTAAAAGAAGTTTTATTAAATGTTTCGGATAATATCCCTTATCGTGGCCCTGAAATTTATGTAAAGGGCGATTACCATTATCACTGTAAAGTGGAAGGAGATTTCGTCTGGTTTCAGGGATATGAAGAAATCTTTTATATGAAAGAAAAAATCTATGAATGCTATTTTCACGGAGGTATTATCAGCTGATGGAAATAATAGAAAAGCAAATAAATACCAGAGATTATTTAACAAAATCGAAGCTGCCTGCCAGTGATTATGTCATAAATCCATATGTTGGATGTCCTCATGCCTGTAAATATTGTTACGCCAGATTTATGAAAAGATTTACAGGACATACAGAGGAATGGGGAACTTTTATAGACATAAAAGAATGCGATAAACCTATATCTTTAAAAAGACTTCAGGGAAAATCAGTTTTTATATCGTCTGTTACTGACTGTTATAATCAATATGAAAAAAAGTATTGCATTACTAGAAATATTTTGGAGCAATTAATAAACACCGATTGTCAAATAACCATTTCCACAAAATCAGATTTGATTTTGCGCGATCTTGATATTTTAAAAAAACTACCAAATCTTAAAGTATCGTTTTCCCTGAATACATTGGATGAAAATTTCAGAAAAGATATGGATAATGCGAGTACGATTGCTGACAGACTACAGACAATAAAAATACTACATAAAGCAGGAATATATACAGTTTTGTTTATATCTCCCATATTCCCATATTTAACTGACTGGAAGAAAATCATCGAAAAGACAAGGAACATAGTAAATGAATATTGGTTTGAAAACCTGAATCTTAGAGGTTCTTATAAACAAACAATCCTGACATACATTGATACAAATTATTGTAGTCTGTCAAATGAGTATAGAAAAATATTTTTGCAGAAGGATAATACTTATTGGGAT
>NZ_JBZUUL010000011.1:0-14412 GCF_058819085.1 Faecalicatena sp. | reverse complement strand
TTTTCACGGTCTGTGCAAGAAACATGGACAACAAAAGTATCACAAAACATACCATGAATTTCAAAGCCAGATACAGACAGAGATACCCGCCTGCCGTCAGTTTAAAAGGGCTTTCGTAGAGTGGCAGCACCGATTGAACCGGCCTTAACAAATCGCCGAAGCCATACTTTACAAATCCAACAAGATAGTTTGTCCCATAAAAAAGCAGCACAAGAAGGGCTGTTACTACTGACGCTGTCCAAATTTTTGCTTTTATCAGACCTTGACGTCCTCTGCCGGTAGATTTCAGAAGAAGATCCAATTTATTCCTGCGCTCCCGAAACGACAGAAAGTAAGAAACAGCGATGACTGCAAAAAACAGACAGAAATCTGTAAACCCTGCCCTGGTTGCAAGTTCTATCCCGTCTGATACATCTGCCTTCAATTTTAAACCACGCAGCTTTTCGAAAACCTGAGGAGTTCGTTGTGCATTCCTGTATGCAAAAGACTGGTCATCAGAAAAGATGAGGGCTGTCATCTCCTCTGCTTTTATCTCGATCTCATCCAGGTAGTCTTCATAGCCCTGAATCTGCTTAAGCTCTTTTTCCATACGTTTAAGCAGTTCCTGCTCAGAGAACATATTCCCGGTATACCCCGGTTCCATACCCAGCTTTCCCTTTTTCTCATCCAGCCATGTTTCCTGATCTCTTTTAGGAACTGCTGCAAAGTCCTGATAAGCCGCTTTGATGCTCTCTGCACTTGGATAACTTGTTCTTGCCCTTTCCCGAAGGGTCCAGAGATTCAGCAGGAATAAAAGGATACAGAAACACCAGAGGAACCGATTTCCCGCCAGCTTCTTAAGCTCAAACTGAAATATCCTCAAATTCCCGCCCCCTTTCAGATGCCAGACGGCATGATCAATATAAAATCTTCCCATCCTGATCTATCGGATTTGCCATGGCCGACACCATGGGATCGATCACATCTTTCACCTCGTTTCGGCCATGAAGCAGTGCATTCTTTCCGATATATGCATACCACCTTGCCGTATCAGTCATGATGTTACCAGATGGATCTTTCCCGATCTCCTCTTCCCTGAAATACCAAAAAAACATTCCCTCTTCTGTCTCACTGCAAAATCCGTTAAATTGTGATTCCTCCTTCTTTAACTGTTCCGGCAGAAGAAGTTCTTTTAGAGGTGCATCCGCGCTTTCCATCAGAAATACGCCGCTGTCAGACATGTCTGTCGTATATGCCCCAAAGAGAATTCCCTTATCAAAGCTGCTCTGCAGATCCACGGTCCATTTACTGCCGGACAGCGCTTTCCCGATCTCATCTTCGCTCACACAGACATGATCCTCCTTTTGATCCATGTCATAACAGTGTATTTCTCCGGTCTCATGGCCGGTACCGTGAACATAGTAAAACGCCCTGCCTGTCTTCCTGGGGAGGATGGATCCATAAGCCTGTCCCTCTATCGGAAGCTTTTCGGATTCCCCGGTCTCGTAATCCAGGCAGTAGATCTGGGTTTCTTCATCTCCTGTCGAGTAGATCTGATAGTCTTTGGTACCCCCCAGGAGCAGTAATCCGTTTCCGCCGCCTGTATACGACAGGATCTCTTTGGCCTTTTTCGTATCCAGATCTAACCGATACATCTTCCAGACTAATTTCAAATCCGAACCATTGTCCTGAATTACTTCCTTTTCCAGGGAAAACGTCGTGTAATATAGGTTCGAACGAACCCTTATAAAGTCCTGAAGACCTGAGCCGCCCGGAAAGGAACCAAGTTTTGTTCTATTATTTCCGTCTAAATCAGAAGTATATAATTCCAATTCTTCCGATCCCTCATGGCTGATTCCATATAACTGTCCCGCATATGGAAAAATCACCTGATCATTTTGTGCTGCATTGCAGGTGCTGTCATTATCAAGCCTTGGCGGCAGGTGCCGGCAGTCCGGCTTATTACAGATGGGAACGGCCATTGCCTTTTCATGGTCAACATAATAAGAAAGGCCGTCTACTACTAAAAATTCACCCTCTTTGAATCTCGCCGGACCTGAGAAGGTCATTTGGACATAATCGGAATCAAATACATTTTCAGCAGCAGGCTTTTGATTGGAGCATCCTGCAAGAAACACGGTCATAAAAAGCAGCAGTATGTATCTTCCTTTCCTCTTAAGCGTCATAATTCCCACCCCCTTTTTCCTGCCTGACAAATAGGTTTCTGCTCAAATGCCCTCAACTTCCTGTACTGGTGGTTGAGGGCACTGCACGTTATCAGATATAAAATGTCTACCTGAATTTATAATTTATTATATAATCTTTTCTTGTATGCAGTCAAGTAATTGCTGAATATTTGCTTTTTAGAGAATTAATGTCTGATTTATTCTGTTATGGTACTTATGACTATCTAACAAAATTCATTGGTTACATAAATATAAGCATCCTCCAGCGTTACCTCACATGGTTCGCATTCCACATCCGGTTTTGTCCCGGACAGCAGCTTCATCTGCAGTCCCCGGTCTGTATACTGCTTAGCAGACACATGATACCGCTCTTCCAGGCGCCTTGCGAGTGCATCCACCTCCACATGACACTGCCAGACGTGCCCTTTTGCGATATCCAGTAATTCCCAGACATCCCCTGAATATACGAATTCTCCCTTCTTCATGACCGCAAGCTGATTGCAGGTTGCCGCAAGATCCTCTACGACATGTGTGGAAAACAGTACCGTCCGGTTTTCCGAAAAATCTACCAGCAGGTTACGGATGCGGATTCTCTCCTCCGGGTCCAGTCCGGTGGTCGGCTCATCTACGATCAGAAAATCCGGTTCGTTTAAGAGAGCCTGCACCAGCCCCACACGCCGTCTCATACCTCCGGAAAGCTGCTTCATCTTCTTGTTCTGATGGTCTTTTAAGCTTGTTTTTTCAAGATAATAATCGATCCGTTTTTGGCATTCTTTCTTCTCCACCCCTGACAGTTCGCCCATATATTCCAGGCATTCCCGCACAGTCAGATGTGGATACAGATCGATCTCCTGTGGAAGATATCCGATCTTCTGCTGGATTTTGCTATAGTTGCCCTCGCTGTACAGCATGCCGTCCATTGTCACGTTTCCGTCGGTCGGTTTTAAAACCGTCGTCAGAACACGCATGAGTGTGGTCTTTCCTGCACCGTTTTCTCCCAGAAGCCCATAGATCCCCTTTGGAATCACCAGATTTGCATGGTTGACTGCTGTCACCCCATTCTTAAATGTTACCGTTAAGTCTTCAATTTTTATACTCATAATCTATCTCCTTTTCTTTAATAAAACCGGAATCAATCCCATCATGAGAAGTGCCAGTACAACAGAGAGCATCTTACCGCACATCCAGCTAAAGTCAGATGCAGTTTTAGTATCCATAAATGTATAGGAAAACACGTTCCATCTATCTAAAAACTCACTCCCAGCTTTCGATATCAGGGAGATCCAGATCACAACTGTCAGCCCGATTCCTGCCCACAGATTTCGGAAAAAATTACTGACCGTCATGGAGAGCATTCCCCAGAATATGATGGTACCGGGAATTGCTGTCATAAATAGTGCGAATGCTTCCGGAGACGTGAGATCTCCTAATATTTCATCTGGTCTCTGCCAGTAGAAGAATCCATATCCCACAACTGCAAGGATCAGCAGATAGATCATCTGGATTGCCAGGCGTCGTAAAATGGCGGTTGTCTGTTTTTTTAGCGGATACAGGCGAAAGATATCTCCTCTTTTACTCTGAAGCTCGATCAGATAAGTATCCGCGCAAAAGATAAGGGATAACAGTGCGATCGGTGATTCCATCGCGATTCCGATCTCGCCCACTGACGTAATTCCCCGTACCAGGCTTAATATCAATACGAATGCCGCCGAGTATATCACTTTATAGACCGGCAGAGAGATTTTTAAATCGTTTTTCAATATACTCGCCTCCTTTTCCATATCGTAATCGCTAAAATAATAATTGCAGCAGAAGCAAGGATTAAAAATGTCTGGTTGAGCAGAACAAACGGCGGCGGTGTGGTATCGAAGAACTGTCCCGGGAATCTCACCATGATTGCCAGCGGTCTCCCTATATATCTATCACTGCCGTCCGGACCGACGACTCTGTGGATCATATTGGAATAAACCATGTAGAGAATCAAAAGCGGTGCCGCCGGAAGCGGATTCTTAAACAGAAGCGCCACAATGGTATATACAGCGATGACCATTAACATATTCGGTAATACATAAATACAGGTCGCGTACAACATATCCATTACATTCGCCGGGAATCCTGCATTCCCCGCATGCAGCATACAGAGTGTGCCGAAAATCAGATTCAGTACGACAAGCACGAGCAGTGCCACCAGGAATCCTCCTCCCATCTTTCCCAGCACATACTGCCAGGGCCGGACGGGCTTTGTGTGCAGCAGTTCATAAGTATCCTTTTTCGTATCCCGAAGAAACAGAAATGCAAAAAGTATCGTAGAGAAAAATCCCATATACAATCCGGCAAAATCTGCAAACTTGCGGGAAAAATAGAAGGAAAATGAATGTTTCTCAAATTTTTCGTTTAAATACCCGTTGACCTCTTCCATGGTGCCCTGACGGTATCTCTTATCTTCAAAAGTATAGAGTGCTCCATTATACTTGTATTCCTTCAAATACTCACACGCCTCAGGAACGGTCATATCTTTCATGTTACCGATGATCTCATCTGCCTTATCTTCTGAATACTCCAGGTCGTTCACCAGACTCTCCCGAATGACTTCAAATGCCATTTTTTTCTGCTGGTCAGGAGTTGCGGGGATATAACCATCCGTTATCTCTCCATCCTGGGGTGATTCTACATGGATGTCCTGAATCTCCTTATCTGAATTAAAATAATGGATTTGCAGGTAAGGTGACAATTGCTTAAACATACCAAAGACTACAATGACCAGTCCCACCCATAAGATCGGGTTTTTTAAATAATTTTTCAGTTCTCTTTTTATGATTGCTTTCATGCTATCCCGCCTTTCTATTTGATAAGTAAAGGATACCTTGCAAATCACAACAAAAAGACAATGCAGATAAAAGAAAAAACGGGAAACCAGATTTTTATTCCTGGTTTCCCGTTGTTGAAAAGACAGCCTTTACTGCTGCACCGCCCTGTTTCTGATTTCCTACCAGAAGGGTCCCGCCGTGCTTCTTACAGTAAATTCTGCTCAGATACATTCCCATTCCAAAGTGTTTTAAATCATCCTGCGGATTGGAGTGATAGAAAACTTTCGTGACAGTTTCCGCATCTTCTGTAAATCCGCTCCCATCGTCTGCCACAGTAATCATCAATTCTGTATTTGTGGACGCAAAAATGATTTTTGTTTCTTTCTTCGCATATCTTTGCGCATTGCCCAGGAGATTCTCCACCACCTCCAGAACCACCTCCGTATCTACATATACTGTCCTGTTCTCTCCCTCTATGGTAATCGTACAGGATTTTCCGGTCTCTTTACAGAGGATTTCAGCCTCTTTTCTGACCAGTCCGGCAAGCTCTTCGATCCCGGTCTTCGTATACTGTAGTTCACGTTCCTCCAGCCGTTTCATTTTGCGCATAGTCTCAATGAAGCGGTCCATTCTCACGATCTGCCCCATTCCGTCCCGGAGCATTTCCATGATTTTCTCCTTATCCAGAGTATCATCCGGCACGAACTCTAAGAGCATCTCCTGGTATCCTTTCAGGACAGACAAAGGAGAACGGATATCGTGTGCGATCGCCGCGCGCAGTGCCTTCTCATCCTCTACGATCCGCCAGAGGGTCCGGTTGTTTTCCTCAAGCTGCGCCCTCATCTTCTCAAATTCCCTGCACAGATGACCCATTTCATCTTTGTTTTCATAAGTAATATGAAAGTCCAGCTCATTCTTCGAGATGAGTTTCGATGCCTTATCCAGCTCCTCAATGGGCAGCAGCAGCTTGTTCTTGTAAAAAAGGATCACGGCAATGCAGCTTCCCAGAATAGATAGAATCAATACCGTCCATGATTCCAGAATATCGCACAATTCTGAGAGGTGCCAGTCTGTCTTACTCATATCTGCTCTGCCCGGTCTGGGAATTTCCACCTCATAATCCTCCCCCGACCCCAGGCTTGCTTCTATATACTTATCCTCGTCGATATATTTCTTCCAGATTTCTTTCTGTGTTGATTCTGCCATTAGTACAATGACGGTCGAAAGGGGAAAGGTAATGGCAAGGCTGACTGCCATGTACAGAATGATCGTTTTTTTCAATGATAAGTTCTTAATTTTTTTCTTTATTTTTTCCACCTGTATCCCATCCCCCAGACTGTTTCGATATATTCCTGCTCCGTGTGCTCCGCAATTTTCCTGCGGATCCTGCGGACTAATTCGGTGATGACCCGGCTGTCTCCTTCTGCATCAAAACCGCAGACCCGCTCGTAGATCCGCTCTTTGTCAAACACCTGTCCGGGATTCATGGACAAAAATTCGATGATATCGTACTCCAGCTTTGTCAGTTCCAGAGAAGCATCCCCGATCTGAATCTTCTTCGCTAAATAATCGATCATCAGCTCCCCGTGAAACTTAAACTCTGATTTTGCCTTGTGTCGCTCTTCCCGCTTTAAATGTGCGATGATCCTGGCATCCAGCTCCTTTAGGCTGAACGGTTTTAGGATGTAATCATCCCCGCCCGAGAGCAGTCCATTCACCCGGTCCTCTTCCTCAGCCTTAGCCGTCAAAAAGATAATAGGGCACCCAACCTTGTCCCTGATCCGGCGGCATACCTCGATGCCGTCCACCTGGGGCATGTTGATATCCAGTAATATGATATCCGGGTCCTGGCTCACCTTCTTTAGCGCCTCCAGCCCATTTTCAGCTGTAATAACATCGTACTGTTTGATTTCAAAATAACTTCTCAGCATTTTCAACAGCTCTGTATCGTCGTCTACGATTAAAATTTTATACTGCATGATTTTATCACCTCATGAGTAAGTATACAGGATAAAAAACAATAAATAAACAACCGTCACAACTATTTTTGTTTATCCACTCAAAATCCAAACCCGTATTATAGATGTACCTCATACGGTTAATCTTACTGCATCCCCCAGAAAGAGCAGACAGCCACCTCCCCATCTTTGATCTGAATGATCTCATCCGCCTCCTCGGCAAGCTGTCTGCTGTGAGTGACTACAATGACACATTTTCCCAGCTCATGGGCTGTTTTTTTCAATAATTCTATAATCTCCTTTGCAGTGGTTTCGTCCAGGTTTCCTGTGGGCTCGTCGGCCAGCAGAACTTTTGCATCACTGCAAAGTGCCCTGGCGATAGCCACCCGTTGCTGCTGACCTCCCGATAACTGCATGACATTACGCTTCCAGGCTTCACGCGGGATATTAACTTCCTTTAATAACCTGCCCGGATCTTTGCTGCCGCCGAGCCTTATATTCTCCTCCGCTGTCAGATAATCGATCAGATTATAATTCTGGAATACCAAAGAGACGTGATGTCTCCGGTGGTAATTCAGGCCTTGTTTTTGTATGTCGCATCCATTGTACAGGATCTGTCCGCTTACCGGGGTATCCAGCCCGGCCAGGAGGGATAAAAAGGTCGTCTTCCCTGCTCCGCTTGGCCCCACTATGGTGTAGAACATTCCTTCCTCAAACTGTATGGAAACATGGTTTAAGATCTGTTTTGTCTTCTGTGATCTATAAGAATAATCTACTTCTTTGACTTCTAATATCATAACTCTTTTTATCCTCCTTAGCTCATCTCACTTAATATGTCTCTGGGGTCTCTCCTTAAAACCGAAATTCCGGCGGTTAAAACAGATATCGTGATCAGCAGGACCATGTCCAGGATGTCAAATAATATCATCTGTGTGGTAATCTCCACATTGACCCCGGTTACTTCCTGCTCCGGATCCTGACCGCTTCTTATAACCTTCCCCTGGTTCATCTCCTTTTCGGTCTCTGCCTGCTCGATCTGCTGGGATACCAGATAATCCGCGGTAAGTCCTGATACAGCCGGAGCCGCAGCAAATGAAAGGAGCACCCCGACTGCTGCGATCAGAAATGCCTCCAAAAGGATCTGCCCCAGGATGTGTACTTTTGAAATTCCAAGCGCTAAATAGATCCCTGCCTCCCTGGCCCGGTTTTTCAGCCAGAAAACAAATACGAAAAATAAGATAATGAAGCTTGCCCCGGCAGCCACCCAGATCAGGATTCCGCTGATCTTCTGCAGATCCCTGAAATTCGTGGACATGGTATCTAAGTTTCCCTTGTTATCGATCAAGTCATAACGTTCCCATCCGATCTTCACTTTTTTAACCGCCTCTTTTACGGCGTCATATTCATCCACATTCCCCACTTTGAAATATGCTTTTTCAAACAAAGGGTTTCCCTCTTCTCCCTCTGCTTTTTCCGGGAATCTAAGATCTGTAAAGATCACATTTTCCGAGCGGTAAGTATCTCCCGACATATAAGGCGTCATTTTCTGTTTTACCTGATAGATCCCGATGATCTCAGCTCCATAAGCCTCTGCGGATTCCCTGTCATGATAATCATTAAATTTTATTTTATCACCCACTTTGAGATGATTGATAGCCGCCAGCTCTTCGGAAACCACGCAGACGTCTTTATCCTTTCTTGTCACCATACGCCCTTCTTTGATAGAAACATTTCCGGACAGTACGTTGAAATCCATTGCCATATCCCGGTTTCCGACCAGGGTGACTCCCAGCTTATCGGCAGTCTGATCCACATCCGGGTCCTCGATCCTTGAAAAATCAACCGGGTTTACAGCCGTAGGAACTGTTGCAATATTATAATCGGAAATACCGGAAACCTCAGCGATCTTTTCAATATCAGAAAGCCTGAGTGTTTCAAAGGAATTGTCCGTCGTAACCATCCATGAGGTTCCGGCAGCGGAATCTATTTTTTTCTGATGGACTCCCTCCAGACTCCCTTCCTTTTCTCCGATCCTGCTCGTAATCTGATTAAGTCTGATATGTCTGTTTGCTTCATTTTCTACCAGAAGAAGCCCTGCCCCCACTGCCTGACGGGTCTTATCCTGGACAGCCACATTCGCATCTTTGCTGGCCATACCGGACAACATAAAAATGCTGATCACCCACACGACAAGCAGCAGGAGAATACTTTTTACAGGCTTTCTGATGACCGAACGCCATGCCAGTTGTACACAATTCATATCTTCATCCCTCCATCTTTGATAAGGTATCTTTTGGATTGGCTATTAATACCGGAACTAAGGAGCATAGAACGGCTGCCGTCACCACAAGTCCGCCCATGCAAAGCAGGGAGATCACATCTCCAAATTTCAGAGAGACACTCAGAACGATCTCTGCTGTTTCTGCCTGTGAGAGCATATTCTTTATAAGATTTGCCAGCAGATTACCAAGGCCGCAGGATGCGCCTGCCGCCAGGATGAAGACCAGCAGCGTCTCTAACAATATCTGAAGAATCAGATCCGGCTTTGTTCTTCCCAGGCTGATAAAAACCGCAATCTCCTTTTGCCTCGTACGCATCCACATACATAAAAGCAGAGATACGACAACCTCTCCTGTGATCAGAGTCAGCGCCAGCATCAGCTTTGTCACCCGGATGATCTGTTCCAGCGGGGCTTTCATCTGCCTATATAAAGTATCCGATGCCGTCATTTCCACTTTACTGCCCAGGATCTTTTGAAGCTTTGTTTCCAACGATTCGATCTGTCCCGGATCTTTCGTGTAAACTGCTGTTTTCTCATAACCCGTCTCACCGAATATCTTTGTAAATGAAACATTATCTATGAAAATCTGGTTTTCGATCCGGGCGGATGCCATCATACTGCTCTCCTGCTTTCCCTCACTATTTGACCTAAAAAGCCCTGTGATACGGACGGTTACCATTTTGCCGTCTGCTGCCTCAAAGTTCACTTCATCCCCTAATTTCAATCCATTATAGTCGGCAAGGAGTGCATTCATAACAATTCCTCCGGCGGTATCTTCTGTGAGAAACTCTCCCTTGATAAGACGGTACCGTTCTTCGGAAAATGCACTGTCATTTTCCAGATTGTCGTAGGAAAAAAGCGACGCCTTCTGATTCTCTTCCTGCATGGAATCCCTATTTGTGATCAGCTGAAATCCCGACGGCACAGCCAAACCATGAGCCATACGGTTCAGTGAGGATACCTCCTTTATTCTTCGGATTTGTTCGATCTCCTTTTCGGTCATCTTCTGGTCTGCCTTTAAGATTTCCAGGACGATCTTGGTTTTCGTTTTTTCCTGCATGGCAGATTTCGAATCCTCCGTTGCCCGCAGGATCATATTTGTGCTTAAGATCATGCTGTTGACAAATAAAAGAACCAGAAGTAAAAGGATTGTTTTTCCTTTTTTTCTTCTTAAATACTGGTAAGCCAGTTGATAGAATCTCACGTCTATTCCTCCCCATAGCGCCAAATAATAACCTTAGAAGCGGTCAGACTGTTCGTATCTGTGTAATCCCCGAATAGGACCAGATTGGTCTGCTTTTTAATGTCAGCGACGGATGCCTCTCTAATATCTGCACTTCCTGATGCCACATCGACCTCTGCGATCTGGAAGACACAATCGTCCTGATACTGCACATTCACAGAATCGGCCTCATCTTCGTATCCGGCTGCAGCAATTACGGCACTTTGTCCGCCGTCCTCTGTGGTCACCGGGCTTATGGTGCATCCGCTGTCTGTAAATTCTATGACACTGCCATTCAAAGCTGCAGTGTTTAACAGCTCTTCAGCCTGATTTTCTCCGCCTGATGTTTGATTCGTTCCACCTTGTTCTGTAGAGGAATCCACAGGATTTTCCCGGGAAGATTCAGATCCGCATCCGGTCAGTGCCAGTGTACATAAGATAATGATGATTCCCTTTCCCATTTTTGAATTTCTCATATTTTGTTCCACCTTTCCTTTTCCATGATTTGTCATACATTTCTGCAATGCCAAAATGTATTCCGGCAGAAAACATTTGCATGTTGTTTTCCTGCTGTGCCATCATTTTAAGAAGAAACCGTTCTAAAAATCCTGTAGATGAAGAGAATTTCTTCCTGACTTTTTAGAGGATTTTTACAGAATTATTTGATATACTGTTTAAAACTGATCTGATAAAGGAAATGATGATATGAAGATACTGCTCTTAGAAGATGACATGGAATTATGCAGCCTGATCCAGGCGCAGCTTAAGAAAAACGGATATATTGTGGATTCCTGTTATGATGGCGAGACGGCCATGCTGTATGCCCTCAATACAGACTATGCTTATGATCTCGCCGTTGTAGACCGGATGCTCCCGATCATAGACGGTCTGACCATCATAAAGGCTATGCGCAGAAAAGGGATCCAGATCCCGGTGATCATCACCACAGGGATGTCAGGGATAGAGGACCGGGTCGAAGGTTTGGACGGCGGGGCCGATGATTATCTGTTAAAGCCATTTCATGTAGAGGAATTATTGGCAAGGATCCGCGCGCTGACCCGGCGTCCCTCGAAGATCAAGAGTACGGACGTCCTGTCTTTTGCTGATCTAAGCTTTGATAAAACAAACCGAACCCTGTCAAAAGCGGAGAAATCCCTGGTCTTAACTGCGAAAGAATCCGAACTGCTCTATGTTTTGATGGAAAAGCCGAAGCAGCTTTTTACCAGGGAGCAGCTTGTATTAAAGATATGGGGAAGCTCCTCGGATGTAGAATTAGGAAATGTGGACAATTACATCTCCTTCCTAAGAAAACGCTTGCGGGAGCTGGGAAGCTTATGTGAAATTAAAACCATTTACGGAGCCGGATATAGACTGGAGAGGAAACACGATGCTTGATCGATTATCTAAGAAGCTACATCTTATTTTTATAAGCTCAGTCATGCTGATCATCACCCTGATCATCGTCATCGTACTCATGAATGAGTTGAATACGGAAAAAACAAATGACAGTATCCTGTTTCAGAGGATGGCTACCCTGCTGATCTATACGCTTGAAGATCAGGAACAGCAGACCAGGACAAGCATTCAGGGGCTTGAAGAAAAATATTCCATCTTCTGCCGTCTCAAAGATTCTGCCGGCAGTACTGTCTATCAAAGCAGGATTGCCTTCCCCACAGAGACGGATATCCTTTTAGAGCGTTTTGATGAACAGTTCGGATCACAGGCAGAAGTCCTGCCAGGTCTATCATCTGCCGATAAGAAGAGCCTGTCTGCCATAACGAGACAGGACGGACTTTTCGAGATAAAAGGGACAGATAACGACCTTTACTGGGGAATTCCTGCCCAAATTGCCGCCAAGACGGGGGAGACTTACGAGCTTCTGCTGATCTATCCCCAAAGATCGGTATGGGCAAGACTTGCGGGACGTCTTTACTTTTACATCCTCACCTGGCTGATGTCGCTGTGCACAGTCTTCGTTATCTGCCACCTCCTGCTAAAAAAGGCTTTGGAGCCTACAACGCGCGCCCTGAAAAGTCAGAAGGAATTTGTGGCTGCCGCCTCTCATGAATTAAAATCACCTCTGGCGGTCCTTCTTGTCAACCTGGATCTCATTGATAGTCTCGGGATCGAAGACAAGAGACTGAAAAAGTCCGTTCAGACAATGGATAACGAGTGCATGAGAATGTCCCATCTGATAAAAGATATGCTCCTGCTTGCTTCGTCAGATGCAAAGACATGGACATTAAATCTAAGTAACGTAGATATTGATACCCTGCTGATCACACTTTATGAAACATACGAACCTCTCTGCAGAAAAAAGGGGGTATCCTTATCACTGGATATTTCTGAGAGCAGCTATCCTGCGCTCTATACAGACCAGGAACGCCTGATGCAGATCCTAAGTATCTATGTGGAAAATGCCCTGCAGCACTCAAAGGATACTTCCTGCATCCAGATTCAGACAGCATTGACATCAAAGACCATTACTTTTTATGTCATAGACCATGGACAGGGAATAAAAGAAGAAGACAAGCCCTACATCTTCGACCGCTTCTACTGCGCAGACAAAGCCCATACAGACAAGGCACATTTTGGATTGGGACTCAGCATTGCGAAGGAACTGGCTAAAATGCTGCACGGGAAAGTGGGTGTGGAGAATACAAAAGGGGGCGGAGCTACATTTTTCGTGTCATTTCCGTTAAAATAGATCAATAAAAATCCCAAGGACATACACCCTCGGGATTTTTATTGATCTATTTTATTGTTTCGTCCAGTGATGTACGGTATCTGTTCCGGGACTTTGAAGCTCCATCTCCTGACCTCCGTCATTCAAAGTGTATTCAAACTCTAAGGTACCGCCTGATACGACCAGGTTCAAAAGCAATGTTCCCTCCGCATTTTTTACGACACTGTAAGTTCCTTTTGTGTCATTGTCTGAGCCTTTGATCTCCATTTTATTCTCTTTTTCAAAGATATATTTGTTCCCGTTCTCATCGGCCCATTCACCGATGATCCCTGCTGCGCGTTCGTCTGTCATCTCTATGAATTCCAGATCGGCCGGAAGAAGGGAAAGGTCCTCTCCGCCGTTCATGGAGGTCAGATGGATCCCATACCCTGTGGTATCAGTGGTGATGGCATAAAGTTCTTCCTTATCCTTGTCCGTCTTGATCTGCAGTGTGATATTATTGTCTTCGTCAAATCCGCATTCGAAGGTAAAAGCCTCACCGTTCTTTGTTCCTGTACCGTCCGTCTCCAAAACATAGACGTCATCGTTCTCTATGACATTCCAGGTCTTTGAGATTGCCTTTGTTACGGATTCACTTGGCAGGCTTACATTGTCTCCCATTTTATCCTTCATCTCGTTTGCAAATTTATCTACCTCTTCCGTCTTTGAGGCGCTTGGTTTCTTCTCTGCTGCACATCCTGTTATACTAAGGACTGCCGCTAACATCAGCATGAGTATTGTTTTTTTCATAGTCTGTCTTCTCCAATGCATTTTTAATATAGCCTGTATATATCTGTTCATGGTTCTGAACAGATACGTTTATAATAGCACACTTGCAAAGGTTTTCCAATCAAAAAATCAGAAGGGGCAGATCTCTTATTCCACTGTCTCAATAGAATCCACAATACTCATCCTGGAGATGGATCTTAAGGGCACAGCCGTTGCCAGCAGGCAGGCAGCGATTGCGATTGCGGCTGCCTCAAGCACAGGGATCAAAGGAAAGGCCGTAAGCTGTATGGTATCCGTTGAAGCTGCATTTACAAAAATAGTGCAGATATAACCTAATATGCCGCCGATGATGGATGCAAATATCCCATAATAAGCGCCTTCCCAGAGGAATGTTTTATATAGGCTGCCCGCGCTCATGCCGATCGCACGCTGCATCCCGATTTCCGGTACACGGGTATGAATGTTACTGTAAACCGTATTGATAATGTTTAAGATCCCGATCAGGCCGATAAAAAGAATCAGGCC
>NZ_JBZUUL010000010.1:0-23496 GCF_058819085.1 Faecalicatena sp. | reverse complement strand
GGTCAAAGGTATCACCGACTGTAATTGTTTTATCGGTCGCTGTGATAATTGGTGCTTCGTTCAGTGTTTCCATCTTCGGATTCACTGTAACCTGAATTGTTGTTGTATAGGATGCTCCTTGGCTGTCTGTTACCTTGTAGGTTACTTCATATACCCCAGCTTTGGTTGTATCCACCTCATTCTTCACAACTTCGAGATCTGCTGTGATGTCGCCGTCTTCCTTATCGCTTGCTGTTACATCTGCTTTTGGGTCAAAGGTATCACCGACAGTCAGTACTTTATCCGTTGCCGTGATGGTTGGTGCTATGTTTAAGTCAATCAGGTTCATATCCCAAGTTGCATTATAGACGACTGTTTTTGTTACTGTATCTTCAATTTGAGGTGACCATCCTTTAAAAGTATATCCATCTCTTACCGGTATTTCTCCGAAATCCGGTGTTTTAGAACCTGTTACGATGTTCTCAAACACTTTGTCTTTGAATACTTCTTCATTGTCGATCCCATCAGTATAAGTGACGGTATAACGTGTCTTTGTTCCCTGTGCTGCAGGAATCGGGAATTTAACTTTTTCTCCACTTGGTATATTGATTTCGGTCTTGCCATTAAGCGGATACCAGTTTTCTTCCTTAAATTCAGCATTATCTGCATCTAATTTGACAGTATACTTTAGCTGATAAGTATAATAAGTTTGGTTACCTTCCGTTGTTGTAGTTGCATTCGTCAACTTCCATGTAAAGCCATTCTCATCTTGCTGAATTGTTGTTGGCAAGTTGCTCACTGTAACAAATGGAGCAGAACCGTCAGTAACAGTTAGATTTTCACCAGTAATTCCACTGACAACACTTTCAGAAATAGCTTCGAAGACTTTCATTAAATCTTCAGTTTTTCCAGCGATAAATGCTGTATCTGGACTTTGTGCGATATTATATGCCAGAAAATCAGAAACCAACGGACCGTCTTTATAGGTGGTTTGATTCTGTGCTCCATAACACACGGTATAAACCTTTGATTCATCCTTAAGAACTTTAGCATCTTTAGTTGTCAAATCAATAATATTTTGACTTCCACTGCTTCCAGAACCTTTTTCATCATAGATGACACCATCAATTACAACATGCGTATGTGGCCATGTAAATATTCCACCAGAGCATTTTTCAAGATAATAGGTTGGTGCTCCATCGGTTAATACAACTGTGTTTCTATTCTCCTTTTGAATTTCCTGAACCGTAGACTGCTTAAATAAAGAAGATGCCTGTTTTAATCCAGCTTGCAAATTAGTTCCTTCATTTGCCATTAATGCTTGAATCGAATCAATAGCACTTTTCTTTCCTTGTTCCGTAGAAACATCTGTCCAATTTAGAACTACCTTAGTTCCAGTAGAAAATTGGACAACGGCTAAATAACGTCCCGTGTTTTCTTTCTTTCCTGCGTATGTCGTGATAAATTCAGCAGCCGAATTTTTTAAAGTCTTTAGGCGTGAATCATCGTTCATACTCTTTGATGTATCAAGCACAAGAACAGTTGCAGACTTTTTGGTGAATGATTCAACCTTTTGTTTAGTAACAACTTCCAAGGTAACCTCATAAGTGTTGTCAGCAACAGGCGTGGCAGTTTTATTAACAGAATGAATTCCTTCTGGTAGCGTCTGCTGTAATTTACCTTCAACCCATTGACCGGAACTGTCATAATAACCATTTTTCACTGCATCGTTTTCACTGGCAAGAGCGTCAGCGTTAACAGGTGCTAATGCGAAACACAAGATAAATGCAAGTGCAAAACTTATGAACCTCTTTAGATTCATTGTTCTTTCTCCTTTCTTAAATTTACAACAGACGATTAAAAAAATTCTATTCCTCCCTTCCTGCTTTTATATCATTCTCAAAAAGTACACTTTTTGAGAATCGTGAGTCAGGGAAGACCATCAACCTTAGCAAGAGATTATGGTTAGAAAAACGGCTAAAAATACCACGAGTATTGAAAAAATAGGCATTATCGCTTATAATGGAAGTGATACAATAGACTGTTAAAAAGTGTACCTTTTAAGAGTTCAGCACAAATTATTTTTGTTTTAATAAGCGATATTCCCTTAATTTCCTGTAAAATGTGGCTTCACTCATTTTGCATACTTCCAAGACTTCCGATAGAGGAAGTCTTTTCTTTTCCCATTCATGGACAAGCTCCCCAAAGTTCTCTGGAAGCGCGATTTCTGGTCTGCCGAATTTTATTCCTTTTGCCTTTGCCACTGCAATGCCCTGTGCCTGTCTTTTTTTGATGTTTTCACGCTCATTCTGTGCCACAAACGATAGTATCTGTAATACGAGGTCGGCAATGAATGTTCCCATTAAATCTTTTCCATTCCTTGTGTCTAGCAAGGGCATATCTATAACGCATATATCAATCCCTTTTTCTTTCGTCAGTATTCTCCATTGCTCCTGTATCTCAAGATAGTTCCTGCCTAGTCGGTCAATGCTTAAAATATAAAGCAAATCGCCTCGTTTTAGCTTTCTTACAAGCTTTTTATATTGCGGACGTTCAAAACTTTTTCCAGACTGCTTGTCTATGTAGATATTTTTTGAAAGTACATTTCTTTTTGATAGTTCGACAATCTGTCGTTCCTCATTTTGGTCTATGCTGGAAACCCGTACATATCCATAAACCTGTGCCATTTTTTATCAATCCTCCTTTCCTATGGATATAGAGAAATATCATAAACAAAAAAGCACCTTACTGTAAAAGTAAAATGCTTGGTAATTTCTGCCATTAAGAAGATACGCCTTATCACACAGCTTGTAAAGAGTGCTGACGCATTGCGTTGCAACAGGTTCTTGACAAGCTATGAGCTAAGACGTTGATAACGAACAAGCAGAAATGAAATAGTGTGCTGTTTCGCAGTATAAAAAAAGAGATACCAACACACCTATGCAGTATCTCTTAGCTTAGTAGCAGTATTCTTTTGTTTGCAAGCAGGCAAACACAGGTTGTTTCTTAATATCCTTTTGTTTGGGAAACTCCGGATTCCCATTTACTGACCGACTGTCTGGTTACTCCCAGCTGCTCTGCAAGCTGCTCCTGAGACATCCCCTGTTTCTTTCTTAATGTCATTAATTTCTCGTAAAACTTCATATCTGCCTCCTGATTTTTATGGTAAATACATTAGGGTGTGATCGATGATCTCAGATATCGAAATCATCAATCACACCCTAACCTATCGGCACGAAAAACACAAGAACATACGGCTTTGCAATTTGTCAACCTCTGGTTGCAATGCCGTAAATACGCGGTTTAAGCGGTATATTCTTCCATCGCTTTACTGATACTTTCTTCGCAGGAACGCATCGCCATGATCGTTTTTTCAAACAGGTCATTCAACTCCCAGCCGAGATTCTCTGCTCCCTGACGGATCACATCCCTGGAACATCCTGCAGCAAATCTCTTGTCTTTAAACTTTTTCTTCACGCTGGATACTTCCATGTCCATCACACTCTTAGAAGGGCGCATCAATGCTGCCGCCCCGATCAGCCCGGTCAGCTCGTCCGCTGCAAAGAGAACCTTCTCCATCTCATGCTCCGGCTTGATATCGCTGCAGATCCCGTAACCATGTGAACAGATCGAACGGATCATGTCCTCTTCGACTCCACCTTCACGCAAAAGCTCCGGTGCCTTCTGGCAGTGCTCTTCCGGGTATACTTCAAAGTCGATATCGTGAAGCAGTCCCGTTATGGCCCAGTAATCAGCCTCATCCGCAAACCCAAGCTCATTGGCATACCAGCGCATCACGCCCTCCACTGTCAGCGCATGCTGGATGTGGAACGCCTCCTTGTTATATTGTTTCAGCAGGCCAAGTGCCTCTTCTCTTGTGATCTTACTCTCCATCGTTTTCTTTCCACCTTTCTGTTACATCGCGGGGCAGACATTTTTTGCCTCCAACTTCTTTATGTAAAACTATAACAGCTTTTCTGTGGAAATTCCATGACCAATTATACTGATTTCTTTTCCTTTGCTTCTCAAATTCGAAACATCCACTTCTATCTTTATCCTGTCAGGTGCGGATACCTTAAGGAGGAGCCTTTCCGCCTCTTCTCTGACGCTGACCTCTATTGTGCCATTTACGGATTCATAGCTGTACACAAACCTATGCAGATCATCCGGGAGATAAGGCTTAACCAGGACTTCTGAAAATCCCGGCTTCTTTGGGATGATCCCGGCGATTCCATTATAATACCATTCAATGATATGTCCCATCATATCATGGCAGTGGCTGCGCGGATTTGTTTCCCAGTACTCACCCAAAGTCGTTTCACCATCCAGAACAAACGCATAATACCCCGGATGCTCCCTACGCATGATAAATCTGCTGACCAGGTCATTCATTCCATGCTCTCTCGCACACTGGATCACATAGGGCAGCCCCACCTCACCGCAGATAAAGGCCTCCTCCTGTTCAAGAGTGTACCGCAGTGCGCGGACGATATCGTCCTTCTGCTCTTCTGGCACAAGTCCCCAGAAAAGAGGCAGTGCCTGCCCTGCCTGGGTCAGGAATGTTTCCCCTTTATGATCCCAGGAGCGATAACACCAGAAATCCTCCCCGGGATGTTTTACCAAAAGCTTTTCATTATAATTCTTCCGGATCTTATCGGCGAACTCCTTAAGCTCCTTCTGATCCTGCATTTTTCCAAGAATTCCCGCAAACTTCGCCAGCGTTACAGTATCTGCATATAAAAAAGCAGTCTCAATATTCTCCCGGGCCAGCTCATTTTTCGGATTTCCCCAGTCACCAAGGCCATGGTTTAAAAAGCCCTCCTCATTTACCCTGGACTTTAGATGTTCAAGATAACGTATTCCGGCCTCGTAGTTATCTTCGATGATCTTTACATCCCCATAAAACAGGTAATGCCAATAAGTGCCCAGGATACAGGTGCTTCCCCAGGGAATGATATCATAAAAGCTTCCCATCCCCGGAACCGGCAGCACATTAGGGATGTAACACGGGCACTGTGACGGCATCAGTCCTGCGCCCGGATATACCTTCTTCCCCTCCAGATCGTAGAAATAATCCTCCTGTGTGTGCTGATCCGTCCTCATATCCAGCAGAAATTTCTCCCAAAGCTTTTTTCCATCCTTCATATAGAAAATGGATGGGGCCATCAGATGATTCGGCTCCTGCCATGCAAAACGCTCGATGGTCGGACAGTCCGTGTGAACGCTTACCATATTGGCTTCCACGGCCTTTTCAACAAGATCATACACCTGCATATACCTGATATCATCACACTCAAATTTCCCATTTCTGACAAACGCGCTGGAAATGGCATCTGCCTTCAGATTCCGTATGACGGGACCTTTCCCGGCCTCAAGTCCTTCCACAGCCACATACCGGCCTGCAAAATAAGTGAAACGCATCCTGCATGTCTCCCATACATCATCCTGCCCGATAATATAAGTGATACAGGAATTAACCTCCACCCAGCCCTTTGCCATCTGATCTGCGTCGCCGTTTGTGGTAAGCTTTTCCGCCGGATACAGCCGGACTTCATCCCCGGACTTTCCTTTGACTTCGAATTCCAGGATCCCGGACATGTTCTGACCGAAGTCATAGATTTCCCGTCTCCTTTTCCCCTCCTCTGCGTGCAGATGCTTTCCTTCATATCCGCAAAGATGCTTTCCTTCATATGTATGCAGATGTTTCCCCTCATAGGTATGGATGACCTTGACAGGAGGCTGAAACTGCCTGGTCAGTTTCCCTGCCGGACACTCTTCTGCCGGCACCTCCACGGCATTCTGCCATCCGTCTTCCGAACTCCAGTCCCTGAATACCTTTCTCCCATCGATCGTCTCTGACCCGTACACATTGGACATCACAACCGGATGTTCCCTTACCTGGAAAGACTCATCCGACTGGATCCGCCTGGTTGTCCCATTTTCATAACAGATCTCCAGCTCCAGCGCAAGGACCAGATATTTTCCAAAGGGTCTGTATGGATTCGGATTCGGCGGCATAAACGGCGGGAAACAAAATGTATAGTGCTCATC
This sequence comes from Faecalicatena sp., assembly GCF_058819085.1. NCBI lineage: Bacteria > Bacillati > Bacillota > Clostridia > Lachnospirales > Lachnospiraceae > Faecalicatena > Faecalicatena sp. Next base: position 17,466 of record NZ_JBZUUL010000010.1, on the reverse strand, counting down.
TTCCATGATAAACCAGCCATTTCCCACCTCAGCACCCAGCATATTCGCACCCTGTCTTAGATAATCCTTCACATCAAAGGTCACGTATTGGATCAGCTTTCTGTAATTTGTCCATCCCGGATCCAGCTCATGATCCTCGACCTTCTGTCCGTTCATGTAAAAATGAAACTGACCAAGCCCGCATACTCTGGCTGTTGCCGATCTCACAGGCCCATTCACTTCAAACTGCTTTCTTGCATAAAACGGAACGGCCGTTTTATTTGTGATCCATTTTCCCAGTGTCTCTATCATCCTTCATTCTCCATTCATTACTTGATCGTAACTGTTCAGAACCATAAACAGTTACACGCTGTCTTACACTGCAATATGCCCGGTTTTTTATACCAGGCATATATGCTTTGACTTACTTTCTGCTTTTTCTTCTGTTCAATTCTTCAATCACTTCTGCCTCTTCCTCATCGTAATGATAAATCAGCTTAAAACTGATTATCGTAATGACAAGCAGAATGATCGGCAGCCACGCAAACATAAATGTGATTCCGAAATTTGTAGCCGCGCTCTGCACCTCATTTGCCACATATCCGGTCAGTGCGAGGATCCAGCCTACCATACCGGCTGCAAGTCCTCCGCTTACCTTCTGTGAAAATGTGATCACAGAGGAGCCGATTCCCTCGATCCTTTTGTTGGTCAGATACTCTCCATAATCAACTGCATCGGCTGATAATGTGTTCACCGGAACAGAGAGCGGTCCTGTGGCAAGCCCGCAGATCACTGTGCCTGCTGCCAGCATCGGGATATTCATGGTCACAGCCGCGAAACCACGCAGTGCATATCCGATGATCTGCCCCGCAGCACCAATATAAATACTTTTTTTCTTTCCGAACTTTTTCAGGCACGGCCCTGCAAGAAACATGATTCCTAAAACTGTAGGAATCAGGCTTACCATATTCAGAGAAGTTGTCAGCATTGCATCTCCCATCGCATATGTATAGAAATATGTCTGGGAACCTGAATTGATCTGGACTGCGATATTTACCACAACATTCATTGCCAGAGCAAAAACAAAATACTTGTTTCTGCAGAAATTTTTGATCCCTTCGATAAAGCTCATCTTTTCCACACTGCCATTTTCAGATACGGCAGACTCCACTGACTGTACGTTCTCTTTTGTGAGTGCAAAGGACAAGAACAGTCCCAGAGTTACAACAGCGCCGTAGATCATAAAGACGATCCTCCATGCCCGGATGTCGCCGCCTAATGCAAACACAAACGGAAAGGTCACAGAACATCCGAGGATCGCACCGCCAAGTCCGAAGATCAGAGAGTACTTAGCCAGAGCGGCTCTTCCAAGCCCGTCCTGTGTCATCAGCGGCATCAATGCACTTTTTGCAACCCCTACCATGGTGTACATCACTGCCATAAACAGGTTATACGTGATAAATGCATAGATCAGCTTTGCTGCAGGCGATCCGTCCTGCGGGACCCAGAAGATCAGGGCAAGTGCCAGACCTGTCGGGACCGCCAGCCATAAAAGCCACGGTCTTGCCTTTCCCCATTTCGTCTTTGTCTTATCCACAATGTTACCTGCAATCAGATCTGTAATCCCGTCAAACAATTTTGAGATAAAGAACATCGTACCGACTGCTCCTGCTGCCATTCCCACACTATCCGTATAAAACATTGTCAGAAACGCTGCTATGATCGCATTAGCTGTACCTGCAAGCTCACCCAGCCCATATCCTAACTTTTCTTTAAAACCGATTTCATTCCCTTTTCCCATTTGTCGATCCTCTCTCCATTTGTATTCAAATACGCCCCCGCGCATTTGTGACAAAGCTCGTCATGCCCTGCATAAGACAATGCATCGCTTGTCTGCTTGTTGTTATCAAGTATAGCAGCAGAGTCCGGACCAGACCAGTTGATATGCGGACATTTGCACTGTGAGAAAACGACATTCGCGCCTGTCGGGATTGACACTTCATATGTCGCATCTTATACTGCCCTTATAGGGAATCATATATTTAGAAGGATCAAAATGCTTTACAGGAGGGTATCATGAAATTCGCTGACCACTATCAATATGAAGTGAATACCGACTTAAAGGAGCTGGAACGAGTCTTTAAGGAGCTCTGGCTTGAGCACCCTGAGCGCAGCCTGGACAAGCCCCATGATATGGAATATGTCCGGGATATTTTGCTGCAGGCATCCGCAAAAAGCTCTAATTTCTTTCCTTCGATCTTATCCAATACATTGGAGGAAGACTTATTTTTTCAGGGAGGGCTGGATACCGAGATCTACCAGCATCTGAGATATCTCCCCTGCAACTGGCATTCCCACTCATTCTTAGAGGTTGTCTGCGTTATCGAGGGAAACTGTACGAACTACATTATGGAGCAGACACTGAACATGTCTGCCGGTGATATCTGTATCATCGCACCCGACACGGTCCATGCGATCAGCGCATTTTCTGACGACTGCATCATATTTAATATCATCCTTAGGACCAGCACCTTTGAGACAGCGTTTTTTGGCACACTTTCAGATAACGATATCCTCTCCGATTTTTTTATGAGAGCGCTTTACCGTTCCAAGACTCACCCATACCTTTTATTCTGCACAGGCAATGATCAGGAGCTCCGCAACTTTATCGGGCATGCCTACCATGAATTTTCAGGCAGCCGCCAGTATAAGAACAGGATGCTCAATTCCATCATCAACGCGTTTTTTATCGTACTGCTGAGAAATCATGGAGCCAGCGTGATCGCCCCTGACCTGGACTTAACGGGCAGCGACCAGAACCTGATCTATATCCTGAAATATATGCAGGAGCATTACGCCACCATCTCTTTAAAGGAGCTTTCCTCATTCTTTAACTATAGTGAAAGGCAGCTTCAGAGGATCATCAAAAACAGTACCGGCATGAGCTTTAGTGAAAATATTCAGAAGTTGAAAATGAATCAGGCCGCCCGTCTCCTCGGGAACCCGGATCTCCCGATCGCGGCCATCGCAGAAGAACTGGGATATTCTGATGCAGGAAATTTCAGACATGTATTCAAGAAATATTATGGAATGACTCCGATGGAATTCAGGGAACACGACAAAAAAGGCGCCCTGTAAAGGACACCTTTTTTGAAAGTGATTTATGCTATTCCAGTATAAGCTTCTGGATCTCCAGCCCGTCGGTATCCTGAAACTTAAGCTTCAGTTCATACTCCCCGGCCTTCATCCTGATCCCGCAGTCTGTCTGTTCCCCGTTTTTCACCGTCACACTGCCTGCGAATGCCTCGTTCATCCATACTTCAACCATTCCGCTGCCACTGGCCGTCAGCCGGATCTTGCTGAACTCCTTAGCACTTTTTACATAACGGAATACGGCTTCGTCTCCATCAGAGATATTTTGCAGCGTCTCGCCGCACGCGGCATCTTTTTCTTTATTTACACCGATATAAACAGTCCCTTTTAAGCCGCAGGCCTGATAACCCATGATCGTCTCACCTGGGGCAAACGGTTCCCCGACTCCCTGGGAAGTCATCTTCACCTCATCGATCGTTCCGTCCTCATTGACCGAGATCAGTTCAATACACAGCCGTCTGTGCTGCTGGCTTCCTCTGCTGCATCTATGGTAAAACACATACCACTGTCCATTCACACATTCAATAGACCCGTGGTTGTTCCAGCTTTCCGGGTCGCAGCCGTCATTATCAATGATGACTCCCTGGTACTCAAAGGGTCCCAGAGGGGATTTGCCTGTTGCATAGCCCAAGGAGGTCGGCTTTCCACGCTGCATATCTGCATAGACATAATAATAAGTATCACCAATCTTCCGCATGGAGGACCCTTCATGGAAGAAATGCTCCTCCTCCGTTACCAGATTATCCACTATCATCTCTCTGTCAAAAGAAACCATATCGTCATTCAGCTTCACGCCATGGGAAAAAAGCTGGCCCCAGTAATAATAAGCCTGTCCGTCATCATCAATAAAAATAGCCGGGTCAATCCCGCCGCAGGGAAGCTGCACCGGATCCGTAAACGGTCCCTCAGGGCGGTCTGACACAGCGACGCCTTCGCTGTCATCGCTCATACAGAAATAAAGATAGTATTTACCATCCTTATAAATACAGTCGGGAGCAAATAAAAGCGGCACCTGCTCTTTTTCCTCTTTTTCAAAAGCCTCTTTCATGCCGTCCCCCTTGGATTTCATATCCTCCAGCATTTTCCGAATAAACGGTGTGGGGTTTGCCCAGTCGATTCCCGGATACTTCGGTGCATCCGGATCATTAACCCAGGGGATATCCTGCCCCGACAGCGATACATCATGTACCGTCCAGTGTTCCATATCCGGCGTGGACACAACATGATATTTCTCGCTGCAGTACACATCCTCCCGGTCATCAAAGCTTCCATATAAATAAAGCTTTCCATCCGGCATCACATGCCCCTCGCTGTCCGGGATATGGATATCCAGCGGCAGGATGGGGTTTCTCTTGTTTTTGAATTCTCTCATCAGTCTCACCTAAGCCTTTCTTTTATAAATAGAACTGGAATTGTAGATACACAGGTACATATTTTTCTATTCGTAATCTTCTATTTTCCATTCGTCCTTCCATTCGATATAAACTCTGTCGCCATCGAACTTTAAAGGCAGCCATACATAGTCCGATATGGCGGAATGAATGCTCAATGCTTTTGCATCCTCCTCTGTAAACACAAATTCCACCTCTGGATCAAAAATCTGCCTGAACTTTTTATGTACCCTCTCATAAGCCTCTCCAGTATAGAACGCCTCCCCCTCTGTCTGGGGAAGCCCGGGCAGCCATCGGTCTGCAAGGGCGATATACAGATCCTTCTTCTTGGGATGTTGAAAGATACAGGAAATCTGTGAATTGAAGGAGGTCCTGCTCCTGTCATCCACATGAGGATCTCCCTGTATCTCAAACGGCCCATGCCATGAGCCTGAAACGGCAGCCTCCGATGGATTGGGATGGTAGCCCGTTGTACCTGAGGTGATCAGATAATGCAGGCCGTTTCTCATAAAATGTGCCGGAGCCTCCCTCGTCTCTGGAGGCGCTGTATGTGGAAAATGCTCTGAAAACCGTTCTCCCACATCCGTGTAATCCTCGTTCAGCTCCGCGCAATACAACATCGTGTGCGGTCTTTCGCTGTACAGATAGGCTCTTTTCTCTTCTGCCGAAACGGCAATATCAAAATCTCCCACCTCCATACCAAACGGATTTACCCTCGGATTCACCATTTTATAGGGCCCCAGGATATGATCTGCTGACAGCACGGCAAAATAAGGGGGCTCCCCCATGATCTTAAGCCATGCCGCATATTTCCCTGTTTTTTCATTATACACTATATGGGGGCGGTCCATCATAGAAAACGGATGTAAAGGTGAATTTTCTTGTTCCAGGTCGGGAGGAATGATGATCCCCTCATCCTTCCAATTATATAGATCCCTGGAAGAATAGCAGCGGACACCCCAGTGCCAGATCTTATCCTCCCCTGTCGTTTTTTCTTTATTTTCACCATACCAGTAATACACACCGTCTACAGTAATGATGCTTCCTCCGTGTGCCTGGATCCTTTTTCCCTCTGTATCGAGCCATACCTGTCCCGGCCTGATTGAATGATACATTGCGCCACTCTCCTTTTCTTAGAAATCTTATTCTATATCACGATTTTGTTTCCTAAGTGTAACAATACCACCTGGTATAAACAAGTGTCAGGACGGACATTCTGACGGTAAAAAGGCGACATAGGGAATCAAAAAAGCAATCAAAAACAGTTGCATTCTCGTTTTGCAACTGTTTTTGATTGCTTTTCATCCCCTAATCAGTAATAATCTTAAGGCTTTCTATCCCTTTAAATGCGGGTCTGACAGCCATACTCATGAAAATGATACAAACCGCGGACCCGACCATGATCCACATAACATGGTCTCTTAATCCATCAAACAGCACTCCGTACATCATCTGCCCCAGGGGCTGTACACAGAGGGAAATCGTGGAAATATAAGCCATCACCTTACCCAGCAGTTCGTTTGGCGTCTGCTGCTGTATCAGTGATACACAGTAGATCGAGAAAATGCTGACCAGCACCTGCATCACAGCAATCGAAAGCATGAGCACCAGGTATACCATTTTCGCATTTTCCAGCATAAATGCCATCCCCATCGGAATCATACAGATTCCCACGATCAGCGGGAATTGATACATCCGGTCCGATTTCAGGTGTTTGGCTGCAACGCCAACGATCACACTGCCCAGAATTGCCGTCGCACCGCATATACTTTCCGCTGCCCCCACATACTCGGCCTTCAGTCCCAGGATCGTCCGGATCATAAACGGCATTCCCACATTCACGGTTCCCATAATGAAGAAGCCGACTGCCGAGGCTGCCAGTAATATTTTAAAAATCTCAGGCCTTTCTTTTGCAATGAAACGGAAGCTGACTTTAAAATCATTTTTTATCATCTCTCCCCACTTCTCATGAACCTTTTGTGCCGTAAACGGAAGCTTGATAAAAATCTCTAGTAAAGCGGTAAGAAAGAATCCGAAAACACTGACTGTCAGTACAGTTTTCAGCCCAAATGCGGTATAACAGGCACTTCCTATGAAAGGGGCGATGAGCGCAGCCAGGGCAGCTACCTGGTTCACCACAGCATTTGCTTTGAGGATATTATCTCCCGTCTGCATCTGTGGGACTGCCGCCTGGACTGTCGGGGATTCAAATGCTCCCAGCACAGAAAATACGGTCAGCGAAGCACCCACTACTACGACTGCATTTGCCTCGCTGATAGCAAGCATTGTGATCACGGTGGTCACCCCGGATAAGAAATCCAGAACAACCATGATATTCCGTCTGTTTGCCCGGTCAGCCAGGATTCCTCCGAAGGGAGATAAAATCACCGTGGGGATCATCGAGACCGCCAGAAGTCCTGCAAATACAGAAGCCGAACCTGTCAGCTCCAGAATATACATCGACAGCGCAAATCTTAAGATCGTGTTCGCAAAAAGCGAACTGACCTGCCCCAGTACAAGCAGACTGAAATTTCTGCTGAATAATTTTTCCCCTGGAGAATTGCCGCCAGGTATTCTTGTCTGTGAATTTTCTTTTTTATGTTTCATAAAATATCCTCCTTTTATTTATACATACTGTATGTATGTATTTGGTTAAAATAAAATTGCCATGTCTGGCAACCTTATTTTTCCTGTTCCTCTTCACCCAATTCTTCAATAGACCTTTCTAGTTTTTCTAAAAGCTCATCGTCTATAATCGGTACTCCAAGAAATGCTGAGATCTCCTTTACCATCTTAAGCCGGGCCACGCCTTCTTCCGGCGTAAAGGGAAATACCGTCGGAACCATCCAGAAGTTCGTCAGGAAAGAAAGAATCTCTGCGGTCTGCTTTGGATACTCGTTCTGAATAGAGCCATCTTCAATTCCTTCTTCAATCAATTCCTGGTAGGCCGGAACAAGAACCTCCTTATTGCCCTCAATAAACTCCGCCAGAAACTTCGGATTCTCCAGCAGGGAGACCGCCTGGGCGCTGATCTTCCGGTAATCCGACTCTACCGTTGTATCATTCATGATCATCTGCAGCTTCTGCAGACCATTCAGCCCCTTTTGCTGCTTCACCTTCTCAAACGGATTATTCTCACGGAACATCTTATCCGTCAGAGCATCAATCACCTCTTCCTTTGACTTAAAATGATGGTAAAAGGCACCTCTCGTCAGCCCGCCCAGGTGATCCACAATATCCAGGACCGTGGTATTCTCATACCCCTTTTCCATGAACAGCTTCAGAGAAACCTCCAGGATCTTCTGTACCGTCTCCTCGGGATACTTATTTCTCGGCATATCATCACCTCTTTACATACACATTGTATGTTTACAATAACATACAATGTGCATGTAGTCAACTTAAAGTTGTATAGCAAAAATGCAAAGGGGTCTGACCCCTTTGAAAAAGTCTGTTTCTACCATAATTTTATTTTCTCTAATTCTTGTATGGCTTTCCCCGCATCCTCCGGATTAATTCCCATAAATGACCGTTCGTAAAGTACTTTCAGTTCTTCATCCGCGTCCACCGGATTATCCAGTGCCGCGGCCTGAGGAACATATTTTAAGAGAACTGATTTTGCCTCCGGGTCAGCAAATACCTCCTTTAAGGGCGTGTTTTCGAAATATTTTTGACGGTAATCGTGAATCGACATGTATTCATAATCATAACTGCCTGCCTCCACTTCAAACGGCTGCCTTCCGCTCTCCGGCAGGATGACCACTGCTTTACACCCAAACGGTACTTCCAGATGGATACGCACCTTACCTTCATCCGTCAGTTTCCAATTCACCACATACTTTCCCATCGGTGAAATATAGGTACACCTAAACTCCCGCATTCTGCTGTTTGGACATGGGGCTGCAACTACATTTTCAAAGCCTGCCTCCACCGGGCGCAGACCTGCTGCATACGCATATAAAAATTCGATAACGCTTCCATAACTATAATGGTTCAGACTGTTCATCCCCGTACCACTGATGCTTCCATCCGGCAGAAGGCTGTTCCACCGTTCCCAGATTGTGGTTGCCCCCAGATTCACCGCGTACAGCCAGCTTGGGAACCCTTCCTGGAACAGGAAATGATATGCCAGATCAGACTGTCCATTTTCACTCAGAACCTGACAGAGCAGAGGCGCGCCCACAAATCCACATTTGATCCGGTACTGATGTGTTTTCAGCAGATCCAGGAAATCCCGGAGCAGCACCTCCTTATCTCTATAAATCCCGAACTTTAAGGCAACAATGTAAGCCGCCTGTGTGTTTACGCTTAAATGTCCGGCCGGGGTAAAATACTCGAAAAGCAGACATTCTTTTATTTTCTCAGTCAGTTCTAAATACTTCTTTTGCTCCTCTATTTTTCCCAGTTTTCCGGAGATCTCCGCTACGATAGCTGCACTCTGATAATAGTATACGGTTGCCAGATAGCCATCCGGTGTTCCTCCTTTTACAGACTGCTCTGTAGGCCCGTCAAGTGCCAGCCAGTCCCCAAAATGAAAAGTGAAATCCCAGATACCTGTGTCTTTGCCATACTGCTTCTGCATCTCCCCGGCAATATAATCTACCCAGTCTTTCATCAGTGGATAGAGAAACTCCATCTCATCCGGCGTGGCATAGAATTTCCAGATTGTATAGGGAATCAATGCAGCCGCATCCCCCCACACGGAGCATACCGGGCACATCCCTTCTGCCGCCGGAAGGTATGCTGGGACAGCACCATTCATCGTGACCTGGACATTTCTCATATCCCAGAGGTATTTCCGGTAAAACGCACGGGTATCCATGTTATATGTGGCTGTTGGCGAAAATACCTGTGCATCGGCAGTCCAACCCAGACGCTCATCCCTCTGGGGACAGTCCGTCGGCATATCCAGAAAGTTAGACTTCTGTCCCCACAGACAATTTGAGTACAACTGGTTGATTTTCTCATCGCTGGTGGTAATAAATCCCGTACGCTCCAGGTCAGAATAGATTGCATAGCCCATAAAATCTTCCGGATGAAGTGTTCCAACCCAGCCAGTTACCTTCACATACCGAAAGCCAAAGAAAGTGAAATGCGGACGTACGAACTCCCCATCTTTTGTTTTTTCCGGCTTCTCCCCAGCTATGTAGGTAAACCCGCCTTTTGCAGTCCGGTAATTATCATTATAAAAGTTTCCATTTTGCAGCACCTCACCAAACTCCAGATGCACCTTTGTCCCCTCTGGCCAAACGACCCTAAATACAAGCCAGCCCGTAAAATTCTGTCCCATATCCAATACCGTTTCCCCTGCCGGAGTAATCATCACATCTTTTACCGGAATTGTCTCCTTTACAAGAACCGGGATACTAAATCGGTCAGTCAATAGCCGTTTCTTCTTTTCCTGTTCCAGTGCAGGAAGTTTTTCCACAGACTTCCACGGATTCTCGCGATTTTTCCACAAAACACGGTTCAGAATTTCCCCATCATAGATTCCGCTGTCCTCAATATCACTTCCACGATAGCACCATGACTCATCTGTCAGAATCACATCACTGGTTCCATCCTCATAAAAAAGATGCAGCTCTGCAATGGCTGCAAACCGGTCACCATAGGTTCGTTCAGCCTGTCCGAACCGCCCCTTATACCAGCCATTTCCCAACAAGATCTCAAAAGTATTTTCGTCACTCATCAAATCCGTCACATCATAAGTCTGCGTCTGAAGAGCAAAACGGTAATCATTCAAAAATGGAGCCAGCACCTCATTCCCCACCTTTTTCCCATTCAGATAAGACTCATACATACCCACTCCGCAGATATATAACCTGGCTTTCGACAATGATCTTACTTTTGAAGATTTCTCCACCTCCGATTCCTCTTGAACCATCTTCTCAGGATCATCTTCCAGAAGATCATGATCGCTCCCCGGAAGAGTAAACGTCTTCTTCAGGACCGGATGGAACGTATCCTCCGCTTTTGGCCCTATCCAGTCGGCCTCCCAATCCTCATTCATCTTTCCCGTCTCAAACCAGGTGATTCCCTGTGCACACTCACCCTCATCGTCCGTCACAGAGACACGCACAAAATATCTTGTACGCGGAGTAAGACTCAGTTCAAGCTTCGTACCAGAGCAGGAAAGATCCTTCCCTTCCTTCATATACAGAACCTTCTCAAATCCCTCCTCTGATGCCGCTTCCACCCTCACCAGCGCAGCCCTCTTCCCCTTCGCGTTTTCCACATTCCAACTGACATTCAGCACATCACAATTGAACCCCATCGGATTCACAATCCCATTAATCTTTAACCTCGTAAGCTCCATGATCTTCTCCTTTACATATTGAATAAACTGAAAATTCTGAAAATGGCATGCAAAGGGGTCTGACCCCTTTGCTCTTACTTCCCATTATATCTTCCAGAAGCATTCAAAAATACCCGGATTCCTCTCCTAAAAATCGGCTTATTCGAAACCACATATTTCATTCCATCCCCCCATTTTATACAAATATCTGTACATGCCCCTCCATATAATGTTATACTTTATGCAACTATTATCACATTACCGATCCTTTGATTTTTCATGGAGGCTGATATTATGAGTAACCGTTCAGAAATTCAAAAACTATTAACACAATTTACTCCTTTAGAAGAGGATTTTAAGAAGATTTATGAACAGAGTGGCGCACCTGTCCGAGAGGATGACTTTATGAAGCTTTTGGGAAAATATGGGGGACTTCCCCACAATTTGAAAGCGGAATTTCAGACGGTCACTAACGCAGGTTCTCTTGATATTCCCGCTGACCTCCCGCCTGACCACCGCTTTTCTGATGCCCAGTGGTTCCTTGAGGATGAAGATATCTCAATACGCAAACATCCGCGCTATTCTCCGGCGGCTTATCATACGCACAGCTTTATTGAAATTGCTTATGTATTGAAGGGAGTATGCCATCAGGACTTTTTATATCCCGACGGTCAGTCAGAAAGGCTGGAATTAAAAGAAGGTTCGCTCTGTATCCTTCCTCCTAAGCTAGAACACCGGGTCATGATATTTGACGACAGTATTATGATTAATCTTCTGATCCGTACCTCTGTCATGAAAAATACATTGGCTGAACTCGTCGCAGGCGGTCATGCATTGTTTGACTTTTTTCTGTATACCTTGTATGAAAATACAAGACCTAATTTTCTTCTGTTTCATACAAAAGGGGACGATTCGATCCGCGATCTGGTCCTGGACATGGTAAATGAATCCTGTATGGAAAAGCAATACAATCAAAAGGCCCTGCTCCTTATGCTTGGATTATTTTTTACATATTTACAGCGAGAACATTCCGAAGGAGTCCAGTTCTCCCAGACTACCAAAACGGGAATCCAATATATTCCTCAGATTTTAAACTATATCCAACAGCACTATGCAGACACATCGGTGGAGGGGATTGCCCGCCGCTTTTCTTTCAGTACTTCTTATCTGGGAAGGATTTTCCGGGAAAATACACAGACTACCGTTATGGAGGTCATCCAGCAGGTCAGGATTCAGAAAGCATGCGAGCTGCTTGTTTCCACCAGATTGTCGGTTCAGAATGTTTCAGAAATGGTTGGTTATTCCGATGTCACCTATTTCATACGAATGTTTAAAAAACACCAGCAGATGACACCGCTTCAGTATCGGAAAATGAAAAGGGAAGCTACATAACCTGAGTAGTAAAGCAGCGAAGCGGATTTTAAATATCCGCTTCGACTACAGGCTCAAACTTATAGGATAACTTCTCATCCCCTACTCATCTTCCAAAATCAGATTGTCCTGGGAGGCCCTTGTATTAGTCCGGATCAGCCACTCAAATGGATCGTAATAATTTAATCCAACAGCCTCCATCATCTCCATCATATCGACCCGGTTCTTCGGCGGTGTCCGCTGTACGATAAACGAAGGCACCCGGTTCACACGGTAATACTTCTCGAACCTGCAGTCCATGTCTATCCCCGGAATCCCATGGAAAGCGCCCGGTTCATGCTCCTCAAGTTCATCGATAGTTTCCCAATAGGGGCGGATGATATACTGAAATTCCTCATTCCAGAAATGTTCGTATATCACCTCTCCCACCGGTATCTTTTTCTCTTTCCATAAAGCTTTTATCGTTGCTTTCCTGCGATAATCCGGCTCCCCTGTGATTGGCGTTGTTACACTGTTCAGGGGCACTGCCTGTCTTACTTCTTTCTTCATCACAAACTCCTGCCTATTCTATAAAAATCCGCTCATACCTATAGGTTATGATTTCTTTGTAAAATCTTTTCCTGATATTGCTGATCAGATCAGTCGCATCGATCAATTCATATACTTTATTAAAATCCAGCCTGCCAAATATGGTTCCAGCCGCTTTATCGCAGTCCTCAAACATATGACTGTGAATGACTTCATAATAAGAAGACTTCTTACCATTTAGTTTGATCTGTGAAGTCGGAAACGTAAAAGTTCTCTTATCCATCTCTTCCCTGCTATTTAAGATTCCCTCAAGCTCATCGTCTTGTAACCGGGGAAATAGCGAAGAGCCATTATCATACACTGGTGCAAGTTCGTAAACGCCATTTTTAGTAAATCCCCAGTTGTATCCATGCCTGTCAAAGTTTGCGAGAAGCGCATCCACCACAAACATCTCCCAAAATCGTTGAACAATTAACTGCGGATCAGAAACTTTAACATGTCTTTGTACAAGATATAAGATCTCATCATATGTATAAGCCGAATGTTCTTCCTTCTCCGTATCATAAGAAGAGTCTCCGCCAGAGGCAAACTCAACCAGTGAAAGGCCTGTTCCGGCAATAAAATCTTTGACTGCCACTACCTCTTCCCCCTGATAAATCCCCAGAAGAGTCTGATGTACATCTAATCCCGCAAGTTCCATCACATGGCTTGCCAGATACTCAGACACATGATTATATAACCTTCTTCCATTGATAACCTTTCGGAATTTCAACATATAATGGCTGCCATTATAGAGAATCCCCATTTTTTTCTCACTGCCCGAATATTGTATCCCACTGGTTTTACAATTCGTAAAGTCAATGCACTGCCCCATATTTTCCCTCCGTTTCCATCCCTCACGATTTGCTCCTGTTCAAAGAAAGGACCCCTGCCACATATTTATAAGTATACCATATATTCCTATTCTCCAAACACTTTTCTGCCTCGTCCCTTTAATGCTGATTCCGTTGGCGCGCAATGGGCTACGTGGTACGGTAGGAACTGGATCCCGTCGCCACCTCTTCACTGCATTCCGTTCCCTGTCGATTCCCACTCGCATCAATCTCACCTTCGAAACTCCCGCGGTGTAACCCCTGTGGCCTTCTTAAACTGCCGGATAAAGTAACTCACATTCTCGAACCCACAGTCAAGACTTACTTCCAGCACCGTTTTCGTTGTATCTGCGAGCAGTTCCCGGGCCTGTTCGATCCGGTAGTTAATCAGATACTGGATCGGTGACACACCAGCGATCTCCTTGAAAAAATGACAGAGATACTGCGGATTACACTGCGCCTCCCCTGCAAGCTGTTCCAGGGAAACCTTCTCTGCAAAATGCTCTTCCATATACGAAACGATCCGTTTATAGCGGTCGATCCGCTCCTTCTCCGATGCACTCTGGATGCTGGAGACCGACACCATTCTGCCGCATTTTCCTATCTCATACAGCATTTCCATGAGCAAAAGCTTCACCTTGAAATACCAGCCGCTTTTCTCTTCCAATGCCAGTCTGACTGCCTGATCAAGCAGTCCTGAGATCTTCCTGTAAAGTTCATCGTCTGCTCCCACAATCCTTGGAAGGGAAGAAATATGTGCCAGAAATGGTGCGATAAATCCTTCCTGAACCTCGTCCTCGTAAACGAATTCCAGGATATGCGGGTTAAAAATAAGTACATTATGAATCGTATCTCGTTCTTTTCCTTCTATCTGATGGAGCTCACCGCTGTTAATAAAACAGATATCTCCCTCTCTTAACACATATTCTTCCAGATTCAGCTCCACTGTATAGCTTCCCTTTTCTACCTTTAAAATCTCCACATTGTGATGCCAGTGCCTCTGAACCCAAAAGCGCTCCGGATACAGTGTCCCAGGCCCCGTTGTAAAATGCATCGCCGTCATGGGCTGTTTGGGTGTGCCGTGCCTGACATCTTCCTCAAGAGAATATTCTTTATTCATACTCTTTTCCGCCTTTATCAAGATTGTGTTATTATTTTAAGAAATAATGCAAGAATTATCAAGATTTATTTTTTATACTATGAAAAAAGTGTTACGAGAAAAAGATCTACAGGAGGTTATAGTATGATTCAGAAATATGTATTTGGCAATCCATTCGAAACAGAAGCAGTCGTGGAAAAAATATCCCCGGCCGCAGGCGTCCCTCAATACGGGGCAATCTCATTAGATGATGGTTTCCATCTTTCCTATGAAATGGATAAAAACGATATCGTATATGGACTGGGGGAGGCAAACAGAGGCATCAATAAGAGGGGATTTCTCTACGTCAGCAACTGCAGCGACGACCCCAACCACACAGAAAACAAAAATTCCCTTTACGGAGCACACAATTTCATCATCATTTCCGGAAAGCAGACCTTCGGACTGTTTCTTGACTATCCGGGCGCAATGCGGTTTGACATCGGATATACCAGACAGGATCAATTAGAGATCAGCTGTGAGAATGCTGACCTGGATCTGTATGTAATCGAAGGTGAAAATGCTTATGACATTGTAAAACAATTCCGTAAAATCATAGGAAGGAGCTATATCCCGCCGAAATTTGCGTTTGGGTTCGGACAGAGCAGATGGGGATACACCACCCCGGAAGATTTTAAAAATGTAGTAAAAGGATACCGTGACAACCATGTCCCGATCGATATGGTGTACATGGACATCGACTACATGCAGGACTACAAGGATTTTACCGTGAATGAGAAAAACTTCCCTGATTTTAAGGGGTTTGTGGATGAGATGAAAGCAGAAAACATCCATTTGATCCCGATCATCGATGCCGGTGTCAAGATCGAGGACGGCTACGATATTTATGAAGAAGGTAAAGAAAAAGGCTACTTCTGTAAACGGGAAGACGGAAGCGATTTTACTGCCGCTGTGTGGCCGGGCTGGACTCATTTCCCGGATATGCTGAATCCCGAAGCCAGAGACTGGTTTGGAAGCAAATACGAAAGACTGATCTCACAGGGAATCGACGGTTTCTGGAATGATATGAATGAACCGGCAATCTTCTGTACTCCGGAAGGCGTTGACGAGCTGAAAGATTACCTGAAGGAATTTCTTACCAAAGACAACGAGGCTCCCGGCTTTATCTTAGGGGACAAAGTAGGCCGGCTGGCAAACAGCCCGGATGATTACAAGCGTTTTTACCATCAAGTGAACGGACAGAAAGTCCGCCACGACAAGGTCCACAACCTGTACGGCTTCAATATGACCCGCGCTGCCGGGGAGGCTTTCGAGAAAATCGCGCCGGACAAGAGAATCCTGATGTTCTCCCGTTCCTCCTATATCGGAATGCACCGTTACGGCGGTATTTGGACCGGGGATAATCAATCCTGGTGGTCCCATATTCTTCTCAACCTGAAAATGATGCCGTCCCTCAACATGTGCGGTTTTCTCTATGCAGGTGCCGACCTCGGCGGATTCGGCTCAGACACGACCAGAGATCTGGTCCTGCGCTGGCTGGCTCTCGGCGTGTTTACCCCGCTCATGCGTAACCATGCCGCGCTGGGCACAAGAGAGCAGGAGTGCTACCAGTTTGAAAACATCGAAGACTTCCGCCATGTGATTGGAGTTCGCTACCGCCTGCTGCCATACCTCTACAGTGAATACATGAAGGCGGCCTTAAACGATGATATGTACTTCAAGCCTCTGGCTTTCGAGTATCCAGAGGATGCCATGACAGCACAGGTCGAAGACCAGCTTATGATCGGTAACGAGATCATGATTGCCCCGGTATACACCCAGAATGCATCGGGAAGATATGTATATCTGCCAGAAGAAATGAAGTTCATCAAATTCCTGCCGGACGGAAGTATTTCCGAAGAAACACTTGAAAAAGGCCATCATTACGTTGAGATTGGATTGAACGAAGTGCCGCTGTTTATCCGCAGCGGAAGGGCCATCCCAGTGGTCGATGCAGCTGAATGCGTCGATATGATCGACATGGCAACAAAACAGATGATCGGATATCCGGATGCCGGATATGATCTCTACGAAGACGACGGAATCAAAAGGGTCTGACCCTTTTGCTCTCCGTTTTCAGAATATTCTCAAACGATAAAAAGCACGCTTGCGCGAACTTTCTATTGTCATGAATTAATATTGGGTGACAGTTCTCCTTTAAAGAAGACCTGCCACCCAATAACATTTTACTCATTACAAACCTTCTATTTTATACTGTATCTTTCCTTTTAGCCATTGACACCTTTACTGCTCATACAAAAGTATCCCCTCCTTCTTAACTGTTTTTTCCAAGGTTTCTTCCCCGGACCTACGCTGGAAAGCAGACTCATACCCTACAAGTATATCAACCGGACGCTTTCTAATCCCCCGCAAAGATTTATACGCCTTTTGTATGATAGCGATTTGATCTCCTGCATCATCGGAAACAACCAGATAGAAATCATAATCACTTTCTTCCGTTTGTTTATCTTTTGCAAAGGAGCCAAATAAGTATATTTGTTTTGGCATAATAACAGTCTGTAGTCTATTGCAAATCTGTTCTATTTCTGAGTTTACCATAAGCCTCTTCCTTTCCGAAACTGTCCTTATTATTATCATAACTGATTTTCCTCTCATTCTGCTACAGTATATCTACCCCCCCAAATGTTACAGTTCACACGCGCCATTCGCAAAACGCATCTTCGATGCTTCCTCGCCGTTTCACGGCTCTTTTTGCTCATAAACTGGCGCTCCCTCCGT
>NZ_JBZUUL010000009.1:0-14205 GCF_058819085.1 Faecalicatena sp. | reverse complement strand
GATGTGCAGCTTTCGGGAGGCATTTTTTTCAAATTTGGTCTTCTTTAGCTTCACCTCTGAAAAAAATGCCTCCCGAAAGCTGCACATCTCTGCTTTGCTTCCCTCAAAAAGGCTGCCTCCAAAATTTGCCAGGTTTAACTGGCTTTCCGACAGAACTACGCTCTTAAATACTGCCTTATCAAATCTGCTGCCGTTTCCTTTACATTCCGTGATCTCAGAATTCTTCCAGTAACTTCCGCTGAAAGTGCAGTTGGAAAAATCGCATTTTTCCAGCTTCGTCTGATAAAAACCAGCGCCGGTAAAGTCGCAGTCCACAAAGCGGCAGCGTTCAAACCGGGCTGAAACAAATTCCACCTTCCGTGCCAGGCTCCCTGTGATCACTTCGTCTTTAAACGCCCTGGCTTCTATAGGCATTTCATCCACCAGGGCCAGCCTTATCTCTTCTTCTAACATCGTTTTTATGTCCCTCTGTCTTGTTTATTCTGGTTTCGCCGCAGACACGAGAAGCATCATCGGTCTGCGCATTTCATCCTTCATTCCCGGAATGTCCATCATATTTTCCGGCGGCATCGGCTCCACTATCTGTTTGATCTGCAGCCCACAGTTTAACAGGGTATTCAGGTAGGTTGTCAGTGTCCTGTGATATTTGGTCACCCTTTCCCCCAGGAAGACTGCCTTGCGTTCTCCTTCATAATAATAATTATCCACCGGGAAATGCAGGATCTTTCCTGTCTCATCATAATACCAGTCCTGTGTGCCATAGGCGGTAAATACAGGATGTTCCACCGAGAAGACAAAATTCCCGCCCGGCTTTAGCCATCTGCTGATATTCGCTGCCAGCTCTTTAAAATCCCTCACATAATGGAACGCAAGAGAACTAAGTACCACATCGAAACTCCCGGCCTCAAAATCCAGATCCTCCATGGCCGCCTGCTGAAATTCAATATTAGAGAAGTTGTTCTTTTCCCCTGCGGTATCCAGCATCTTTTGAGAAATATCCGTTCCCAGGATATATTCTGCACCATGCTCTGCTGCATAGAAACAGTGCCATCCGTAACCACATCCAAGATCCAATACCCGTTTCCCTTTAAAGTCTGGCATCAGCTTCTGCATCTCATACCATTCTCCCGCACCATCCAGCCCTTCCCTGGAACGGCTCATCTGACTGTATTTTTCAAAAAATACAGAATCATCATATTTATTTTCCTTCATTTATTATGTCACTCCATCTGATTTGTTTTCCTGTGATTCTGCTGCTCCTTCGGCACCTTTTCCGGCCGCCTGCTTTATGCTCCTTATCCCAACAGACCATTCTATCTTGCGTTCATATAGATCCTGCGCATGTCTTCCTGATCCAGGACTTTTACACAGCCGATGGTCCTTTTTCCGAAAAAGCTGCACTTCTTGGACAATTCTTTTATCTGTTCATCACTCGGTGTAATTCCAAGTTCCTGCATCGTAGTCGGCATTTTTATAGAACGGAAAAACGCTTCCATAGCCTCGATCCCGCGCAGTGCAGTCTGCATCACATCCTCTGTATCTGCCACACCCATTACTTTCACGGCAAACTGTGCAAAGCGCTGCGGCCTTTCCTCCACCACATATCTCGCCCAGCTTCCCCAGACTGCTGCCAGACCTGCACCGTGGGCTACATCGAACATCCCGCCCAGCTCATGCTCCAGCTGATGTGTTGCCCAGTCTCCGCCATCTGTACCGCAGCCAGTCAGCCCATTATGGGAAAGGCTTCCTGCCCACATCACCTCGGCCCTGGCCTCATAACAGTCCGGTGTATCAAGCAGTATTTTCGCATTCTTCATTACCGTACGGATCAGATGTTCGCTGA
Source organism: Faecalicatena sp. (assembly GCF_058819085.1). Lineage (NCBI taxonomy): Bacteria > Bacillati > Bacillota > Clostridia > Lachnospirales > Lachnospiraceae > Faecalicatena > Faecalicatena sp. Next base: position 12,362 of record NZ_JBZUUL010000009.1, on the reverse strand, counting down.
ACCCGTCTGTCAGCTCCATATTCTCTGTATGGTTCAGATATCTCTCCATGGTATGCATCATGATATCCACACAGCCGCTCATGGTCTGGTATTCCGGAAGCGTCATCGTAAGCTGTGGATTCATCACCGCAAACCTGGGGCGGCAGTAGTTACTGCTGTACCCTCTCTTGATCCAGCCTTCCTCCTTCGTGATAACAGAGGAATCACTCATCTCGGAGCCGGCTGCTGCGATCGTAAGGACCACACCAATAGGAAGACAGGCCTTTGCCGTCCTCTTCTTTTCATAAAAATCCCATACGTCCCCTTCATTCGTCACACCATACCCGATGGCCTTTGCAGAATCGATCACACTGCCTCCACCTACTGCAAGAATGAAGTCTACAGCTTCTTTTTTACAGAGCTCAATGCCTTGATATACAAGTGATAAATGTGGATTCGGCACCACGCCGCCCAGTGAGATATAGGAAACCCCTGCCTTTTCCAAGGATTGTAAGATCCTCTCAAGCAGGCCGCTTCTTTTTACACTCCCGCTTCCGTAATGGACCAGAACCCTTTTGCATCCGCATTCCCTGACCAATTCGCCCACTTCTGCCTCTGTCTCTTTCCCAAAGACCACCTTTGTGGGTGTATAATATTGAAAATTATTCATCTGCTAGTCCTCCTTTTTTTATACATAAGCCGTCTGACTGCCTTCTGACTGCAAGGCCTCCTGCAGCCTGTTTACTCGTTTATAATCTCGATCTGGCATACCTTCATTGCTTCCAGCGCCTGCTTATGCGTCTCATAGCTCACACCTGCACAGCAGGATGCATCTACAATAACCGGCACCTCCGGCATATACGCCTTTAGAAGCAGAGCATTGGAGATCACACAAATATCCGTGCAGACTCCGATCAGGGTGATGCTCTCGATCGGCTCCTCATAGGTATGATATGCTTTTAAGACCTGTCCCAGTCCCAGGCTCCCAAAAGTAGGCTTATCGATCGGCGTCTCCTTAAGATATGGTGCGATTTGGGGATGGATCTGCCAGCCCGGTGTTCCTTTGACACAATGGACAACAGGAAGCTTCTTTCCCTCCTGCGTCTCCATATAGTTTTCCTCATGGGTATCGCGGGTAGACAGAACTCTGCCGTCAAAATTCTGGATCCTGTCGATCACATTCGGCACAATAGCCTGCGCCTCTTTTGTTCCCAGTGCACCGTCTATAAAATCCGTCTGCATGTCAACTACCACTAATATCTTCATATCTTCCTCCTGTCTTGATGCCGGCTTCCCCAAAAGACGGAAGCGGCTTTTCTTAAAACCTTTCCTGAAACTTCCTGCTCCTATCTTCTCTCTTCTCTAAAAACCGGGATTGTCTCTCCTTCTCTTACCATATATTCCAGTCCGGTAATATAGAAAATGCTTCTTGCTTCCTCCCTGCTCTGGAATAGTTTGGAAAAGCATGACTGTATCTCTCCTCCATGTCGCGCCTTTTGATTTTCCGTCCCACATACTGCAATCGCAACAGGCCCTGAGCACCCGCCTATGACCGAAGCAGAACCGGCTTTCATTTTCCCGCTCCTTCTGCTTTTCACATAAGAAATAGAACTGTCAAACATAAGACGGTCTCCTTCCGGCAGAGGGGGTACAATTTCTGCTGTTCCCGTAAAAAAATAGAACTCTGTATTCAGGGCCGAACTGTCTGCCGCCTCTGTATCGTAAACGAAAACCTGATGCCTTCTTTGGGTGCCGGGATGAATAAACGACAAACAGGCTTCTTCTCCCGGTAAGATCTCTGACTCCCATTCAAGAGTCTCTGTCCTGTACTGCCTCCTTGTTTTGATCTCCATCGCATGCAATGGTTTCTTTCCCCAGCTTTCCGCTGTTTTGACCAGTACTCTCTCACAGAAAAAACAGCTGTCTTCCTCTAAGTAGTCTGGAAATCCATTGATAAGCTCCTTGACGTCCTGATCCTCCATGGCCTCCTCAAAGCCCGGCAGATGCCATCTGCTGCTTTTGCATATCTCTTGGATCCCGGAGCCGCCATTTAGGCTTATCTCTTGGATCTCTACCCCCTGGCAGGGATTTTCCTGCCTGATCTTCTGTTCCATGGCATCTGACAATCCGCCTGCCATTTTTTCCAAATCCCGGTATTTCTCATAATATGCCTTCACAGCTTCGATCTCTATGATCGTCAGAATATCAAACACGATCCCCTGCTCAAAATGATAAATAACAGGGATCACCCGCTTTAACCCTCCTGCAGTAAACCCGGCATTCACAGTCTGTACAGTATCACAGGGACGACTTTTTTCCACTCCCCACAGGGAACAATCAAAAAACACCTGCATGTTTTCCTCCTTAAAAGAAACCTTTCAGCTCCGGGAAATACTCGAACTCTGCCTTCCCGATGATGTCTTCCTTTTTCACATACTTATTCACCCAGAATCTGGAATCCCAGGAATTATTCCGGTTATCCCCCATCATGAAATAAGAAGCCCCTGGCACCTTATAGGGCCCGAAATCCTGTTCAAATTTCACTTCAATATAGGGCTCCTCAAGCGGCCTTCCATCAATATATACGACGCCGTCCTTTCCCTCAATGGTCTCCCCGGGAAGTGCCAGGATGCGTTTCATATATTCTGTCTTGGGCTCATCCGGGCAATAAAATGTGACGATGTCCCCCCGCTCTGGCTCATGAAACAAATATGCCTGGCGGCTTACCAGCACCCGGCTTCCCGTCATCACTGTATTTTCCATGGAGCCGGAAGTGACCTGAGCATTTACGACCAGAGTCTTACTGATAAGGACACCGACCGCGGCTGCTATAATTATGATCTTCAGCCAGTCTGACAGTTCACGCCACACATCGCTTCTTGTTTCTTCTTTTTTCATAAAGCTCCCCTTATCCTAAAATATCGCCGACAAGTTTCTGTACATTTTCCCTGCTTGTAGCCCAGCTTGTGCAGATACGAACCGCACTATGTGTCTCATCCACACGCTCCTGATAACAGAAGCTGTAATTTTCCTGTAGGTGTGCAAGCTTTTCATCCGGCAGGATCACAAAAATCTGATTGGTTGGATTTTCCACCAGGAACGGATAGCCTGCCTTTATACACGCACTGCGGATTTCCTCAGCCAGCTCGTTGGCGTGCTTTGAAATCTCAAAATAAAGGCCGTCCTCTAAAAGCGCCTGGAACTGCACTCCCAGCAGTCTTCCTTTCGCGAGCATGCCGCCCTTCTGCTTGATCATATAGCGGAAATCTTCTTTGAGTGCCGGATTTGAAATAACGACTGCCTCACCGAACAACGCTCCTACCTTTGTCCCGCCGATGTAAAATACGTCACACAGCTGCGCGATCGTCTCCAGATCCAGATCATTCTCCTTAGAAGTCAGGCCATAGCCAAGCCTTGCCCCATCCATGAACAGATACAGGCCGTTTTTCCTGCATGCCCCGGACAACGCTTCCAGCTCCGCCTTGCTATAGATGGTTCCCAGCTCGGTAGGATTGGAGATATAAACCATTTTCGGCTGAACCTCATGCTCAAAGCTGTCACTCTCCACGTGGCTTCTGTATGCATCCTCCACCTGCTTTGCCGTAATCTTCCCGTCTACAGACGGTAGTGCGATCACCTTATGTCCGGTAGATTCCACCGCTCCGGTCTCATGCACATTGATATGACCTGTATCCGCAGACAGGACACCCTGATAGGATTTGAGAGCCGCCGCGATCACCGTCATATTCGCCTGGGTGCCTCCCACCAGAAACTGAACCATCAGACTGTCATCATTACAAAGCCGCCGGATCACATTTCTCGCCTGCTCACAGTATTCATCTTCTCCGTACCCTGTTGTCTGCTCCATATTTGTCATGTTCAGACGCTCCATCACCTTCTCGTGAGCACCCTCGTTATAATCACAATTGAAATAAATCATCTTCGTCTTCCTCCTGAAGTAATAGTAGTAATCTGATTATACTACTGATGTGGGAAGTTTTCCATCACTTTTGAAAACGGAGCGCAAAGGGGTCAGGCCCCTTTGCGCTCCGTTTTCAGAATATTCTAATTTTATCAATTTCCCCTACAATTTCTTTCTATCAAAAACTACGCACACCGCAGCCACACACGCCACTGTACAGATTCCTGCCACGATCATCGGTTTCACCAGACTTCCGGCCTCCAGCTGCCCCTGCAGCAAAGGTGTCCCCCCTGCTGCCAGCTGGATAGGATTGTACTTTTCGGCCTTAGGCAACATATTCAAAAGAAACTGCACCACTACTGCCAAACCAGTAAAAAGCAGTGTTCCATAAGAGGTCCTGACAAGTACCCCTCCCAGAATCGTAACCGCTATCAGGAATACACCAAAAAGCCATAATGCAAAGACAGCTTCTGCAAGCCCTGGCATATTGACGGTTTTCCGCCAGTAAAACCAAGTATATACATATGCTGTGCCAAAGCATACCAGGTAAGCCCCTGTCCATAACAGTACTGCTGCGGTAAATTTGGAAAGTATCACAATCCTTCTGGACAGTCCCTTCGTCAGCACATTGATCAGCGTCCCCCGCGAATACTCGCCTGCCATCATCCCGCTTATCAGAATAACAACTACAAACAGACCGATCTGTGAGATGTTCTTTTCAAACTGCATCCAGGAATCCAGGGCTGTTGGGTCTGAGATTGTGATCTGCATTCCTTCCGGCATGAAGCTGCTTAAAAGCTCCGGCATAAACTTGGCTGCCAGCGGGCTCATAATCCCAAACAGGAGAAATACCAGTCCGATAATCATCAGCTTATATGTCCTTGTAAACTCTGTAAACTCTTTTGCTGTAAATGCTGCATATGCTCTCATTGTATTGCCTCCATAAATAATCCTTCCAGGGTCGGTTCCAGTATCTCCAGCCGGGACGGCATAAGTCTTGTCTCATTCAGCCCATGGATCAGCTCCGCCTCTGTCTGCTCGATATCCTTCGCATGGATGATGACCTGACTGCCCTCCGTCTTTGACCGGGACAGCAGACTTCGAAACACCGGCTCGTCTATAAACTGTTTTAGGACCTCTCTCCTTGGAAATTCGATCAGGAGACTATTTTTCTTATGTTTTTCCTTAATCGCCTCCAGCGTTCCTTCCATAACAGACCTCCCGTCATTCAGGACCGCCACCCTGTCACAGATCCGTTCTACATCAGACAACACATGTGTGGAAAAAATAACCGTTGTCTTCTCTCTGACCTGCTCCATGATTTCCAGCACTTCCCGCCGGCCCACTGGGTCGAGGGCGGAAGTCGGCTCATCACAGATCAAAAGCTTCGGTTCATTGAACAATGCCTGTGCGATCCCAAGCCGCTGCTTCATTCCCCTGGAATAACCGCCGATCCGTTTTCCCACACCTTTTAATCCCACAAGCTCTAAAAGCTCATCACTTTTTACCCGGATTTCTTTTTCGCTCATTCCTGTAATACGGCCACACAGCCGGAGGTATTCTTTCGCATTCATAAAACTGTAAAACTCAGGCACATCCGGCAGATAGCCAATAAAGCGGTTTGTCTTTGTCTGTCCATAAACTGCCTTTTCACCAAGCACACGGATTTCACCACGATCTGCCTTAAGAAGCCCCAGCACGATCTTCATAGTAGTTGTTTTTCCCGCTCCGTTTTTCCCAAGGAAACCAAAAACGGAATGCTCGGGTACCTGAATGGTCAAGCCCTCCAGGACCTGATGGGAACCAAACCTTTTCTTCAAGTCTTCTATTTCAAGTATGTTCATTCCTCTTCCCCTCTTCCAAAAACAAAATAAACCACCGGACCGATGATCTGAATAAATACCACGACCAGAATCCAGACAGCCTTATTCCCGAACCGATAGTTTGAATGCCGCAGAACATGAATCAGCGCCGTCAGCATTAAGATCAATTCTATAACCAATATCGGGATGAATAACGGCAGATATTCCAAAAACAACCCCAAATTATTCATAACTAAACCTCCTATTCTAAACTTCCATTACCCCATATATTCTACTAACCTGTTTTCCCGCAGTATTCCTCCAGACGTCTTATAAGACGCGTAAACCGTGGATATTCTTTGAGGCACTCAAAAGCCGGATTTCCTGCGACGGACTGTAAAACATTTTGTTTCAATCTCTCTTCACTTGTAGGTGCTTCCTTTCCCAAAGACAGTTCTTCCAGCCAGTCATCCACCTTATCGAAATAGGAATCCCCATGCAGTTTGAGCGGCAGTTTCTCTGCCATCATACATCCTGCATAACGCTCCAAAAATTCCAAAGCCTTCTCCGGCCTCTGAGCAATGCATTCATACCGGGCAAATGTCAGATAGACCTGGGCAGCCACATTAAAATGCAGTTGCTCCACATGAAATAAATCCATCAGCTCCAATGTACGCCTGATGATCTCCTCTGTCTTTTCCGAAGCCTCCTGCTCCCATGATATATATACTGTCGTATCCCCGATCAAGGTCAGCAGATGCTGATACATAGCAACCTGAAGTGTGGCCTTTGCCTTTTTTGAATCTCCTTTTATCTGAAAGGCCATCGCCTGCAGCTCCTGGTCCTGGGGAATCGCCTGCACCTGTTCACCCAGCATATCTAAGATTTCCTCCGGCTTCTGCATCATCAGACAACAGCTTCCTTTTAGCATCATGGCCTCTTTTATCACTCTTATTTCCTCCCCATTCTCAATCACGCAATCCAGCAATTGGTTCACTTCTTCCAGAACTTCCGGCGGATTTGGTGCAAGCTGGAAATGATTAAGGAGCAGTACTGCCATCTGCATAAGCAGAGGAAAACATGCATGGTACTTCTTGATATATTCATCACAAGCTGCCTTCACCGTCTCATATGGTTCGCTTCCAAATCTCCTGGCCATCTCATGATACAGCTTTCTGATATCTTCCTTCACCATCTGGGGTTCATATCCCAGCAGTTCATCTACGGAAATATTAAAATACGCCGCAAGTACCGGCAGTAATGTAATGTCCGGATAACTCAACCCCTTCTCCCACTTATTCACGGCCGGAGTAGATACTCCTAAATACTTTGCCAGTTCCTCCTGGGTCAAGCCACGCTCCTTCCTGTTCTTCCTGATCACCTCATGTATCTTCATAAACGCCTCCTAAAGCAGCGGTATATACATAAAGATATAAACATAACGATATATCCGTAAGCTTCTCCCGCCCGCTTTTCCATTTTATTTCTTCTTTCTGTTTTCAGGATAACAGACATCAGGTGCGTTAACAATAGAATGGTCGTTAAATTCTGTTAACAAAATTAACCAGCAGTTAAAGCCAAAAATAAAAACCACTGTAAATATAGGCTTTCCTGAATCTGTTTGTTACTAACGTGTTACTAACCGTTAAAATTCGATGATTGCTATTTGGGATTATTTAAGATTAAAATTACATATATCAGTATTGTAAATAAGGATATATTGATACACCAAAATCTATATCTGATCATTTACTAAATCGCAATATTCAAACCACGAATGGGCTACTGGGTAGTTTTAAGTACGTGGATTCTTCCAGCACAGGCACAAACGGTGGCATGTCAATGACAAATTCTGTCAACCTCGAAGCTGAAAGAATGTATATCGTAGTTGTCAGAAACCTTAATGGCAGTGATGGCGTCTACCCTCCTTATATGTATCTGCTTTACATGCGTAATAACGGATGGAGCAAGACATTGCTAGGGACTGAAAAAGATGTAAACACATTTGCAGTCCAAAACCATAAGTTGACAATAACCTTTAAAACCACGCAATTCGCAAGGATGTGGATATATCAGATTTAAGCTATTTGCTCCAGATTGTATCCCAATTTGTGCCATCGGAGTATATATATCTTAACCCAGTATTTTCAATGACCAGTTTGGCTACATGTCCATTCGCCAGGTTAAAATCAATGGCAAATGCATTCTGATTATCGTAGCTAAAATTGATAGAGTCCACATTAGTAAGTGAACGCTTGTCAATTTTATCATTGGCAATCTGTATATTGCGATTTAGTGATATAAAATTCACATTGACTAAAGAGATCATTAATATTATAATATATACAAGTTTCTAAAGAAACTTATCGATTGGATTATTTCTGATCGTGGATTGAAACATTAGCTTAATCGTTTTTAAAACGAAAATAAAAACTGCTATTCACTTTGAATCGAATAGCAGTTTTTATTTTAAAGATTTAGTTTCCCGTTCGTTTTCCATAAGGTTGATTGAAAAGACTGTTTTTAAGGCTTGTGAATATAGCTGTATCTGTATACACTCACACTTTCCAGAAATACCTCAACTTCTTTAAATTTTTCGCGATCATACAAATTGTCTGATGAATACCACCAAATTCTGTATTCCTTATAGTAAGGGTGCCCATCCCCAATATTACCCTCTGGAGAGGGAATACTAAGGATTGTCACCTCATCATGCACTTTAAATGCCGTGGAAAAAAATTGGTATCCTTTATCACGCTGGCGAATAGACGGTATACCAGACAAAATGTATTCATCATTACAAATTATAGATCCGTACCTGTTTTTTAGAGAATTCAAAAAGTCTTGCCACGGTTGGATATATATATATTCTCTGCTCCATTCATCCGTCTGATCTATTTTATATATACGTTCAGGATTATTTAAATTTAACTGTTTGATCTCAGTCTTCAACGTATCCATATAGAGATTTTCTTCTACATAATAGTCAATTTGATATAGCCATTGATCCGATGATGTGGCTATTACAGAAAATGTATTGTCATCATATATTTGTTTATCGGTTAAAGTATATGTATTCTCATTAATACTCACAGTTTCCCCTACAAGCCTTTTACTGTAACAATAAATTTCACCATTAGGGAATCCTTCTACTCTGGGGTCATAATCATATGCCCCTTTGGTTTTTAGATATATATATCGACCTTCGGCCTCAGCCCAGTCTCCCTGAATCGTTATATCTGCGTTCCAATCGTAGTTTGCAATTACCATCAAATTTAAATCGGTCATTAAGAAACGGTGGACTTTTTTTTCACCTATCCGAATGTATCCTTCTTTTATCACATCTATGGCAACATCTTTGTCCATTCCCCAATGAACATGTTGACCACTCACGTAGAAGAAAACCCATACTCTGTTTGGCATATCTTCAAGTTTGATATATAATTTGTTTAATTTCTTTTTTTTGATTTTACCGTTTGGGTAAACTTTTCTGTCATTGATTTTCTTTCTTAATCTCTTATTCATAATCCTTTCTCGCTCCTTCGCTTTTTGTTTTCCTTACTTTCTAATTGAATCATATCATATTCGTACGAACGAAAACAATTGACATATTTAATAAATCTTCTGAATACTTTTTGTGCAATTCGTACGAATGTCATGATTCTATTGTTTTATTCGTTCCAATATCGTATATTAATATATATAAGGAGGATTATTTATGGAAAATATGGAAAATGTAAAAAGAAAAGTATTATTTAATAAGCCTGGCGGTACGGCTAGTAAGAACGCGATTATGGCAAGGATAACACTCCCACCAGAATTTATAAAAGCTCTTGGAATTACGCAAGAGGAAAAAGAAGTTATAATTTCTCTCGAAAATGAGGCAATAGTTATCAGAAAAGCTTGACATATTCGTACGAATACTATATAATAAAGATAGTTAAGAGAGGCAAGCAACACTTAACAATCTTTGAAAGGAGATCTTATGGAAGAGATGGACAAAAAAGAAATCAAGGAAGTTATCGAATGGTGTGACGAAAAAGGTCACACGGAACATGAAATACTGGAGCTGATAAGAAGGATTGTAGATGCGAAACCAAGGGAGGAAAAAAGCGAATAGTAATAGGGTAAACAGGGAGGGCGGGCTTGCCACCGCTCCCCATCAAATAAATTATAACACAATTTTGTTGAAAATGAAAATATATAAATCTTTACCATATATCAATAGAAAGGAAGAAACTAGAATATGGAAAAATATGAAGTTTTTAAATCAGAAGGCGGATATAGAGTGTGTGGTGCTGTTTGGAATAATTCTCCTGTTATGGATAAAAGTCCGTGGTATGAAACTAAAGATGGTGCGGAATCCGCGGCACGGGAGATAAAATTTAAAGATGAAACTAGAGACTATGGAGTGTTCAGAAGAGGACAAACATGGATTGCTAGTCTTTCAGGAACTTTTTATAATTTTGAGACAAGAGCCACTGCCGTGGAATCAGTAATATCCGCGATCGAGAGGTTTGGATATAGTCGTGATTATATCCTTCAAAAAAGAAATGATCTTTCATAAAATAAAAACTGCTATTCAATTCAAAATGAATAGCAGTTTTTATTTTCGTTTAAACGATTCAGTTAATGTTTCAATCCACGATCGGAAATAATCCAATCGACAAGTTTATTAAAAACTTAGTTGCATTATAACATTATGTAACATTTTTGTCAATTTCTTCTTGACTTTACGCTAATATTAGCGTATAATGTAATTAAAGATAAGGAAAGGGGATCACCACAATGACAAAATTAGAGGCAATCGAAGACATCATGAACAGAATAGAGGAAATCAAAGATGAATATGCTTATGATTTTATCGGCGTAAGAGTTCAAGAAAATGAATTTACAGATGGTGAAATCCTTGACTGCTCTTATGTCTGGATTGACGGCGAATGCACTGATGAAGAGTTGGACGGAACATGTGCAGTAAACCTTGATGATGCAGAGCTTGCAAAAACATATTTTGGTGATCACGTAGCCATAATTGCCGGATACTATGGCGAATATGGTGAAGATCTCGGAGAAATAATCATAAGAGAGGCCGAAGTATTGGAGGTACTGGCATAATGAAAAGATATCACGATTGCATAAGAACAGACGGAATGTGTGGCATATGCCCTATGGTAAACAGAGGGCTTGACTGCCATAATAATAGGATCAATGGTCTACTCTATCAGCGTACTGCGGCGGAAATTACTCAAAAAGAACTTGCTGATAAATCAGGCGTAAATATACGCCAGATCCAGCGTTATGAATCTGCATCCAGTGATTGCGGAAATATGACTTTGCGGAACGCTATCGCCATTGCAGAAGTTTTAGAATGTGATGTGAGGGATTTATTATAATGATAAAAAAATGTAAAAAGTGTGGATTAGAGTACAATGGTTCTTCCCACTCATGGTATTGTCCGAAATGTAAGTCAGAAATACTTTTCGGACAAAGACAGAAGGATCTGGAAAGAATTAAGAATAATAAAATAGAAGGGATCTGTGTCATATGTGGAAAGAAGTTTGTTGCATATCACAAAAAAGAAACCTGTGGCCCTGAATGTGACAAGAAATTAAAATCGATTCGACAAACAGGACATGAGGTTAATAATATAACCAAAAGAAAGATAGCAGAGAAAAACTGCATAGAATGGCACTTGATAAGTCCAGAAGGAAAACACTATTACTTTCGCTCACTGAACCACTGGCTTCGCGAGAACGGAAAAGAACTATTTGGATGCGATCCTGATAGCCGTGAATTTACTAATGTTAGAACTGGAATAAGTGGTGCTAAAAGAGCAATGCTCGGTGGAAAGTATGGTTGTTGTACATATAAAGGCTGGAAAGTTATTCCAGCTATTGAAACAGAAAAGAACCACCACTGAAACTCTGAACAGTATCATGTGTGATGTGAGGAATCTGATATGAGTAAAAATATGTTGCCACGCACTTGTAGATCCTGCGGATGTACTTTTATCGGAGGCCCTCGCGCCTGGTATTGCCCAGAATGCCGCGCCGAAAGGGCAAAGGTAGCAAGCAAAAGATGTAAAGAGAAAATGAAAACCCCAAATTATATTCCGCTTGGATCAACCATAAAATGTGAAATATGCGGCAAAAATATAATAAAGACAGGTGGAGGGACACGCTTTTGCTACGAATGTGGAGCGAAACATTTAAAAGAAATAGACAATAAACAATCGCTTGAATGGAAATATAATAACAAGGATAAAATAAAGGAAGGTAAAAGAAAACTGAGTAAGAAACGGCGCGCAGAAGAGGGAAAGATATCTGGAATAAAGTATATAATCTGGGATAAAGAAAAGCGAAAATGGCGTGTTGTTCCTATCATAAACAAAAAGCAAGTTCATCTGGGCTATTTTGACGAGCTGTCAGATGCGAAAACTGCTCTGGATGATTTTTTGAATAATGCGTAAGTTTTTATACATAGAATTGTTAAATAATATAGAAAGGAACTAAAACTCCTCAACCATTTTTAGTTCCTTTCCCACCACATTCATGCCCGGGCCAGATGGACCCGGGCTATTTTTTATGCAATCTTGATCTGGATCGCCTCGAGCCGTTTTGACAAGCCATAGGTCCCGGCCTCGCCACCCTTGACCCAGC